>NZ_JADPGO010000018.1:0-75536 GCF_015668165.1 Blautia sp. 1001283B150304_161114_C9
TGTAGCTTTAAATCCAGTTTTGCCATGATATACTGCAATAAATTCAGTGCGTGATTTGCACTTTTCTTATTCTTGCAAATGATTACCGTATCATCTGCGTACCTTACAAGAATACCGTGAGTAAGTCCATACTTTTCCCACAGTCTGTCCAGTGTGTTTAGGTAAATGTTTGCCAGTAACGGAGATATGACTGAACCTTGGCTTGTTCCCAGTTCAGAGATTGTCAGTACATTTCCGTATAATACTCCTGATACTAACCATTGTTTTATCAGCTTCAATATCCTACGGTCTGATATTCTCTGCTCTACCAGTTTCATCAGCTTTTCTTGGTTTACATTGTCAAAAAACTTTTCAATATCTGCGTCTACTACATAATAGCCCTTGTTGTTACACGCTTTCCTTACTACTTCCAGTGCTTGTTTTGCACTTCTTTTCGGTCGGAATCCATAGGAACATTCTCTAAAGTCAGCTTCGAATACTGGCTCTATTGCTATCTTTGTAGCCATTTGCACAATTCTGTCCTTGATTGTTGGTATTCCAAGAGGTCTTTCACTTCCGTCTGGTTTTGGTATCATAACTCGCTTTACTGGAGATGGTTTATACTTTCCATTCATCAGTTCTGATTTGATTTCTGACAGGTATTTTTCAATTCCCATCGCTTCAACATCCTCGATTTTGATACCATCCACACCACTGGAACCTTTGTTAGCTTTTACCCTTTTCCATGCCTCAAAAAGTACATCATCCCGATATACCTTATCGTAAAGTGCATGAAATCTTCGGCTGTCACACTTCTTGGCTGTCAGATATAGTTTGTTTTGAAGTTGTCGAACTTTTTCTTTGGAGTTGTTAGTCTGCATGACATTCTCTCACTCTTACCCTCTCTACAAACATGAATGAAGCAGGGAACCTTCCCATAAACTGCGTTTTCTTGCACAATCATTATCGGTACTATGTTCCCTTCCGACTCCCTTCCATCAGAAATACGATTTCGCAAGCTTATACGCTTTCTCTTTACCTTTCGGTGATGGGTAGGGTCTCTCCAGTTCCGAACTACACTTTTCATACATACCGTTTCCTATATACCGAGGGATTCTTCCGTGCTGTTTTCCAGTTTCTCCACACGTTCCATGGTTTTCGCCTATTTTACCAAGGCTCAACTTCCCTTTTTTTCTCTTTCGAGACCTTTTTTAACGATACGGCAGAATTCACTTTATGTTACGGTCTGCATGATTGCTCGCACCTTTTTCAAGGTTACTTTATCCACTCGCTTAGCACCCTGTATTACTACAACGCACCGAGTTTAACTACACGGCTCACTGGCGATTACCGTGACCGGACTTACACCGGCAAGTGTAGTCCAGCTTTGCTGGACACACGTAAAAAAAGAAGGGCGTTTTGATATTTATTTCTATCAAAACGCCCTTCTTTTAATCAAAAATTGTACAAAAAAGTACATGCCATATTCTATGTGAATTCTGACACACCGGTGTCACTCCCTTCACGCAGCGCTCCCAGCCAATCCTGTCGCTGTTTAATGTGAAGTCGTAATTGATCGGATTTCTCCAGTCATCACCTGCATAACATTTGTAATATTCATACCTGTATTTATCTGTTTTTTTGATCAGTTCTTCTGCCCGTTTCGGTGTTACATTCAGCATTTTGCAGATTCTGTCCACACAGGCATGACGGGGAGCTTCAATGTAAACGCTGATCACATTATTGAAATTTCTAAGTACATGATCCGCACATTTTCCAACAATAATGCAGGACTGTGCCCGGTGATTTTTTCCATTCTGTTACTTTTTCTATCACTGTTTAGGCTATTACACTATAAACACAATCTTTTGTTTTTCTCAGATTGTATCCGTAAAATCTGCCCCGCTGACTGCTCTCTGCCAGTGATTTTCGATTGCAGGTTCTCCTTCTGCAAAGTACGGAATCCTCTCTGTTTCCAGTTCTTCCAGTCTGGAAATCTTACCTTCCACATAGCTGTGGAGTCTGCGTCTGGTGCTGTCCAGACGGGTGATCACACCACCCATTCTCAGATCGATCAGTTCATATCCAAATGGTTTCGCATCTGCCATCCACAGGTCTTCTCTGAGCTCTTTTAATTTCCACAGGTTCTCTGTAAGATGTGGAATGATTTCCTCACAAATCCGGCTCAGTGTGGATAAATCATGTGCATCATATGCCGCTTTTATCTCTGATCCAAGATCTGCTTTCTGCGCCAGAACCTCTGCCAGACAATGATAATACCCGAAAAATTTTGCGTGATTTTTACATATTTCCGCACTGTTTTTCAGTTCTTCTGCCAGCTTTTTATAATACTCAGAAACCCCCGCATCCTTCAGATGATAATCAAAAATTCCCAGCAGCGCATCCTGATACAGCAAATATTTGGATGGATTTTCGGACTTCATATTCGCCTGATCTCCCAGAAACAGTTGGTCAAATTTATCAAGTTTCAGAAACTCTTTCAGGCTGCTTCCCACAGCATCCTGAAACTCGTCTTCCAATGCTGCTTCGTCAAATTCTTCATGGAATCCCAAGTGTGCAAACAGTGCAGCTCCCGGCAGAATTGCATCCACAGGTGTCTCTGCACCATTGTCCAGCCACGCTGTACAGAACACTTCCGGAACTTCATATTTCTTACAGGTGGTAAGTGCCGCTTTCGTACAGGTAAAGCTTCTGGAATAGTTCGGCGCAATCCCGTTCCAGATCCAGCATCCGCCTGCAAATACGATTTTATCGGAAAGCTGTTTATGTACATTGAGCATTTTTTCATAAATTTTTGTGTCCGCATTATAATAGTCCCAGTATACCAGACCAAGTTCCGGAGCCGGTTTCTTCCAGTCACTGCAATCGGCGTTTTCCGGTACTTCGTAGTAACTTTTTCCGGTATTGGAAGTGATGTACATGTCACTCCAGATCATAGGCTCCAGTCCCAGCTTGCGACAGATTTCCAGAACTCTCGCACAGTGCTCTTTGATCAGTTCAGAACTGTTTTTATAGCCATTTTCTTTCAGATAATTTCCCAGTCCAAGCTGCACTGCCTCGTCCATTCCCAGATGGATTTTTCTTGTATGGAAGCTGTCTTTTACTGCTGTCAGAAGCTTCTCAATGAACTCATAAGTCTCTTCTTTTCCTACCTGCAGAATGTCCGGCGTATCCATAATTTTTTGTGCTTCCGACCATTTCAGGGCATTATGAAGGTGCGCCAGTGTCTGAATACATGGAATCAGTTCTATCCCAAATATCTGCGCATATTCATCGATCTCTCTGATTTCTTCTCTGCTGTATCTTCCTCTGTAAACGCCAAAATACGGAAGCTCCGGCACTTCATACGTGTCTTCTGTATAAAGTAACAGCCGGTTCAGGCCCAGCTTTGCCAGAATGCGGATCATTGCTTTTACTTTCTCCACAGTAAATACCGCATTTCGGGAACAGTCCAGCATCAGTCCGTTTCCTGCAAAATAAGCCTTCTCCTTTTTCTCGCTTTCTCCTTCTGCCTTTTCCAGATGATTGAGTACCCAGTTCAGTCCTCTGAAAAAATGAGCTGGTTCGTGGCAGTCAATTTCCACATCTGCCTTCATTCGTTTCACTTCCAGTTCCATCCCCTCATGAAACTTTACAGTTACTCTGACATCAGAAAAAACATCCCCCGCTTTCTGCTCTGTCTTATTCCATTCTTCCTGTAGGATTTCCGTTCCCTTCTTAATCCTGCTGATGTTTGCTTCTGCCCCTTGCAATATAAAATTCACACCCATACATCCTTCTCCTTGTTCATTTACTCATGGTAATCCATTTTTTTAATTATATACCCACATCACTTACATTCCAATATCCCGGATTGGTTATTCTTTGCAAAAAATGTCATATAAATTTTTCTCCTTTTTCCTCTTGTTTAAGAAAATTATTTTATTTATTCAATTAAATAGAAATTTCTTTTCATTTTGTAATGACTTCATCTCCCCTATATGCTATACTAATTTTAAAACAACTGTTCCATTTATCACAATCCCACTATCAAAAAACCGAAAGGAGTACCCTATGAAAATTTTAGTTTTTGACATCGGCGGAACCGCAATCAAATATGGAATCTGTCAGGACGGACACCTTATGGAAACCAGTGAATGTCCTACTGAAGCTTATAAAGGCGGCCCTCACATCCTCGAAACCATCTGCACTCTCGCAGAGCAGTCCCTCCCATTTGATGCCATCGGCATCAGCACCGCCGGTCAGGTCAACCCGGAAGAAGGGTATATCATTTATGCCAACAGCAACATCCCGGATTACACAGGTACACAGTTTCAGAAAATCCTTCAGGAGCGTTTCCATGTTCCTGTCGCAGTAGAAAATGATGTCAACAGCGCAGCACTCGGAGAAGCCATCTTCGGTGCAGGAAAAGGAAAAGATTCTTTCCTCTGCCTCACCTATGGAACCGGTGTCGGTGGTGCGATTATTGAAAATAAACAGGTTTACCACGGTTCTTCCTTCTCAGCAGGAGAATTTGGTGCCATCATCACACACGCAGAAGAAAAGCTCGCCGGTACAGACCCGTTTGACGGATGTTATGAACGTTACGCTTCCGCTACTGCCCTGGTAAAAATGGTTTCCGCTGTAGACCCGTCTCTTACCAACGGCCGCCAGATTTTCGCCAATCTGGAACGCCCGGAAATTAAAGCAGTCGTAAATAAATGGATTGATGAGATCGTGCTTGGTCTTGCAACCCTGATCCATATTTTTAACCCTTCCTGCGTAGTTCTCGGCGGCGGCATCATGGTCCAGCCTTACATTCTGGAACAGATTCACGCGCGAATCCCACAGATGGTTATGTCCAGTTTTGCACATGTACAGATTTCCAGCGCAGAACTCGGAAACTCTGCGGGGCTTCTGGGAGCTTATTATCTTGCTTCACAGAAACTTTGAAATGGTTCGATTATAGCTCTTGGTTTCTCCACTGCGGAGAGTTTAAATATATCCTCTCCGTAAAACTTATAAACATAAAAAATATCCTGACAGGTATGAAACTCAAATGCCTCTTATCTGTCAGGATATTAACTTTTTATTTACATTCCTTCATTTTCCATATCTGCACCTTCCCAGAGACGATGGCCTTTATATTCCAGCTCTCCACGAACAGCCCAGATTTTCAGATTTTTAAATTGAAATCGAATACATCCACTTTTATCCGGAAGTTTTTTCCCTTTCCATGAAATACGAATCCAGCGACCGGATTTTTCTGTCACAGCATCTTCCATTCCCAGTCCTTCATAAGCATTTTCTGTCCAGACCGGATGTACTGAAGCCATAAGCTCCCAGTCTTTCTCTGCATCAGCTTCATCTGCCAGCACTTCTATATAATTTCCACCTAAGGTCAGAGTAGTCGTAGTCAGAATGCTCTCCATTCCCTCGTTTTTCTCTGTCCAGCAGGCAAATTTATCTGCTTCCCAGTATGCTCTTCCCAACGAAGATTCCCGGAAATTTGTATGCTGTCCATTTCCACCCATGTAGTAAATCCATACTTTCTGTCCGTCTGTCACAGGTGATGATGCATAGATACAGGAATTATCAAATTCTCCATCCGGATAATGCCCGTCACCTCTTGGAATAACCGCCTGATCCATTGCTGCAAAATCAAATTTTTTACCATCCGCAGACCAGGTAAGTTCACAATCCACACAGTCGAAATTTTTCTCGTTTCTGTCACCCTCATGGATCAGCGAAGCCAGACCCAGATATAATCCATGTGTTTTAAATACAGGCATCGAATAAATCTGGTTTTCATATCCTCGCCCCCGAAGTGTTTCTACGGGTTCACTCCAGTGGATAAAATCCTGGCTGTGACTGATGGTCGTCACACGGATTCCGTCTTTCCATATGCGGGAAACCAACATATAGCATTGCTCTTCTTCATTCCAGAATGGAAAATTATGACTGTCTGCCTGTGGATTATACTCCGGCCAGGGAATCAGTTCTCCCCAGTGGATTCCATCCTCAGAGAAACCGACCGCCATATGTGCTCCATGTCCCGGAATATCCACTTTGGTCACCATTTTAAATCTACGTCCGGCATTCTTATCCCGCTCATCAAGCATAACCCCTGTTCCATGCGCATATCGGAACAGAAGATTATTTTCTTTGCTTCCACGCCAGTCTACAAGACCCAATGAAGGTTTTTCCCAGTGGATTCCATCTTTGCTCCGGGCGTATGCCAAAGAAGTTACACGATCCATTCTCGGTCTGTAATTTCTCTGTGTACGCTCCTGCAAAGTAGTGCCTTCTGTATCTTTATCCTCTGTAAATAATGTATAATAGCAGTGAAAAATCTGTTCTCTGCGGTCATAAATTACATTGGGATATCCATTATCAATCCTGATTTCCCAGGGCATATCCTGAGTGAATAACGGATTATTTTCTGTATCTTTTGCCGGAACAGCTGCTTTCAGTTCCACATTTTCCATTGCCTGAGGATTCAGAAATCTCCTGTCAGCACTCAGAAATGTTTTCATAGATTAAGTCCATCCTTTTTGTGAATTTGGGTAACTGTAAAATTACTAAACAGTTACGATTCTTCATTAGCAGTATTTTTTTATCGCTTCGTCAATCATGCCGGCACATTTCTTAATCTGTTCCATATCCTCCGGGATGATTTCCGGTAATGGTTTTCTTACGCCGCCAATGTTCAGGTTTTCACGGATTCGAAGGATTTCTTTCATAACCGCATATAAATTTCCATGGCATTCACACATTGCATAAATGATCGCATCTGCTACATACTGGATTTCGCTGGCTTCTTTTACTTTTCCGGCATCTGTCAGCTCTTTGATTTTTAAATAAAGTTCCGGCATTACTGCATAAGTACCGCCGATTCCTCCATCAGCGCCCATGGCAAGACCTGACACTAACTGTTCATCCGGACCGTTAAATACAACAAAACCTTCTCCACCTTCCATTTTAAACATCTGGATATCCTGTACAGGCATGGAACTGTTTTTCACTGCTGCTACTCTTGGATTCTTTCTCATTTCGCGGAAAAGAGGCATAGTCAATGCTACTCCTGCAAGCTGAGGAATATTATAAATTACAAAGTCTGTATTCGGTGCCGCACTGGAAATATCATTCCAGTATTCTGCGATCGCATACTCCGGCAGATGGAAATAAATCGGAGGAATTGCAGCAATTGCGTCAACGCCCAGTGATTCTGCATGTGCTGCCAGTTCTTTACTGTCAGTCGTATTGTTGCATGCCACATGTGCGATCACTGTCAGCTTTCCTTCTGCTGCTTTCATTACATGTTCCAGAACCAATTTTCTGTCTGCAACGCTCTGATAAATACACTCACCGGAAGAACCACCTACATAAACACCTTTCACGCCTTTTGCAATCAGATGTCTGGTAAGAGCTTCTACTCTCTCCGGACTGATTTCTCCATTGTCATCATAGCACGCATAAAAAGCCGGAATAATTCCCTGATATTTTGTAATATCTTTCATTTTCTTAGTCCTCCTGTTATCTTCCATATTCCCTTTTTGATATTCTTTTTTATTTTAATCTTACTATATTCGCACGGACAGATGATTTTTTCCTCTGTCCAATTTGAATAAACAATTTTATTTACTCTGTGACCAGTACTTTTCCAACTGCTTTTCTTACCTGTGAAATCTGGTCTTTCATAATTTTTACTTTATGTGCATCTTCCGGAAATACGATCAGTACCTTTCCCGGTGTCAGATCCATGTAATGTTCCACCGGACCATGGCATTCGATGGAATCTGTTTCTTCATCTTTAGCAGTTACTGTCATCAGAGACATATCACTGACTCCCATTTTTTCTTCTCCGGAAATCACCATATGGATATCTGCATATTTCTCATGTGCTTCGAAAGCTGTTTTTTCCTCTGGTAATGTTTCATATTCAAAGCAGTTGATAAATGCAAAATCTCCGTCAACTTCATTGCGTCCCTTTTTCAGATCATTCAGTGAATGTTCCTTAATATAATGAATTGCTGTATCCAGATGTTTTCCCATCCCAAGATAACGTTCAAGATTATTTAAATCTGTATAAATCATGCTTTTACCTCACTTCCATCATATAAATGACATGCAGTCATGTGTCCGTCAGCTCCATGGTAACGAAGAACAGGATCTTCTTTTTTACAGATGTCCATACAGTAAGGGCATCTGTTGTGGAACGCACAGCCACTTGGTTTGTGAATAGGACTTGGTACCTCTCCTTCCAGTACCTGGCGTTTCTTTTTGTGATGAATATCTGCCACCGGAATCGCAGAAAGCAATGCTTTTGTATACGGATGAAGCGGCTCATCATATAAAGCTTTGGAATCTGCCACTTCCACAATCTTTCCAAGATACATAACCATGATACGATCTGACATATACTGAACGACAGAAAGATCATGTGCAATAAACAGATAAGTAAGATTTAATTCCTTCTGAATTTCTTTCATCAGGTTTAACACCTGCGCCTGAATAGAAACATCCAGTGCGGATACCGGTTCATCACAGATCAGAACTTCCGGTGTTACTTCCAGTGCTCTCGCAATACACAGACGTTGACGCTGTCCGCCTGAAAATTCATGTGGAAAACGCATCAGGTAATCTGGCTGGATATTAACCATTTTTAATACACGGTTCATGATCTTTTCTCGCTCTTCTACGGAATCTACGCCGTGTGTTTTTAAAGGTTCTTCAAAAGAAGTATATATCTTTTTCTGCGGATTCAATGCTGAATACGGGTCCTGGAAAACCATCTGTACTTTTTTTCTGAACTCAAACATTTCATCTTTGTTGAATTTTGTAATGTCTTTATACTCACCGTTATAGTTAAATAAAACCTCGCCGCCTGTCGGTTTCTCCAACATCATAACGGTCTTTCCAAAAGTTGATTTTCCACAGCCGGATTCTCCTACGATTCCCAGCGTCTCACCTTTATAAACCTCAATGCTGACATCGTCCACAGCCTTTACATTTCCTACTACTTTTTTCATGAATCCTTTTGTAATAGGAAACCAGGTTTTCAGATTTTTGATTTTAAAAATTACTTCCTTCTTTTCCGTTTCCATCTTATTTCACCTCCGGATAAGAATCAAATTTCAGGCAGCGGACTTTATGTCCCGGGCTGACTTCAAATGCCGGAATTTTTCCTTTACGGCATTTTTCCATACACTCAGAACAACGGTCTGCAAACTCACATCCTTCTTTCAGATCAGCCGGGTTTGGAGTAACTCCCGGAATTGTCTCCAGTTTCTGATCATCTCCAAGACCAAGTACCGGCACACTACGTAAAAGTGCTTTTGTGTAAGGATGACTGGTATGATCAAAGATATCCTCCAGACTTCCAAATTCTACAACACGACCCATGTACATAACGCAGACTTCATCTGCCATTTCTGCCACAAGACCCATGTTATGTGTAATCAGGATAATGGACTTTCCTTCATTTACCTGAAGGGATTTGAGCAGTTCCATAATCTGTGCCTGAATGGTTACATCCAGTGCAGTTGTCGGTTCATCGCAGATGATCAGTTCCGGATTACAGATCATGGCAATGGCAATTACCACACGCTGCTTCATGCCACCGGAGAACTGATGAGGATAGCAGTCAATACGCTCTTCCGGGTCCGGGATTCCCAGTTTGCGGAACATTTCCAGAACTTTTTCTCTTGCTTCTGCTTTTTTCATTCCTTTGTTATGCTGTAAAAGTCCTTCTGCTACCTGATCACCCACTTTATAAACAGGGTTCAGACTTGACATCGGATCCTGAAAAACCATAGATAAGTCCGGTCCTCTTAATGCTCTCATTTCCGGTCCGTTCGGTTTAGTGATACTTTCAAGATGATACTCTGTCACCTTTCCATCATGCAGCGCATTATACTGAATACTGTCTGCTTTTACGATTGCATTTTTTCCGGTAAAACGCATGATGGAATTCATGGTCACACTCTTTCCGCATCCGGATTCTCCTACAACAGCAAGTGTTTTTCCTCGTTTTACCTGAAAGGAAACATTTTTTACGATTTTAATTTCTTTTTTATCAGATACAAACGTTGTGTTAAGATTTTCAACGTTTAATATGATTTTCTGGTTATCCATGAAGCTCCTCCTTACTGCTGTTTGGCATCCATGACATCTCGGATACCATCACCCAGGAAATTGATTGCAAGAACAAATAAAGTAATGGCAAGTCCCGGGAATACCCATATCCACCACTGGTTTGTTACGACAGATACTGATTTCGCAGCATTGAGAATATTTCCCCAGGTAGGTGTACTGTCCGCAACACCAAGTCCGATAAAGGAAAGGGCTGCCTCCTGAAGAATGAAAAATGCTACGTTTGTTGTAGTGGAAACAATGATCGGGCTCATTACATTCGGAAGAATCTGTTTGAACATAATGTTCATACGGCTCATGCCAAATGCTTCACATACCTTTACATAAGTCTCTCCTTTAATGGATACAAACTCATTTCGTACCATACGGAATGTGGTCATCCATCCGGTAAATACAAAGATGAATAGTAAATTTCCAAGTCCTCGTTTATTTACAATGGCAACCAGCATCATAACCAGTACGAGCTGCGGAAATGCCTGAAAAATCTCAGAAATACGGATGATTGCTGCATCTGTTTTTCCTCCGAAATATCCTGCGATCGCACCAAGGATTGCTCCGATCACAGAACTAAGCACTGCACAGAAAACACCGATCAGAATAGAATAACAGCCTCCGATCAGAACACGGGCAAACAGGTCACGTCCCATAGTATCTGTTCCGAACAGATATCCGTTTCCCGGTGCTTTCTTCATATCCGGAAGATGCGGAGTGACATAATCTACACCTGCAATTGCGCCGATAATACAGGCTACGGTCATAATAACAATAACCAGCAGTCCCAGAAGGGCCAGTTTATTATTCATAAATTTCTTTACATTCTTTTTAAAGAGAGAAGAAGCTGCGGTCTTTTTCTCTTTTTTCATATCTACTGCTGACTGACTCATCATTTTCTCCTCCTTCTTTATTCGCCAAGACGTACACGTGGGTCTAACAGGGCATTCAATACATCTACCATGAAAGAACAGATCAGCATGGCTGCTGCAATAATCAGGGTAGTTACCAGTACCACCGGATAATCACCGGAAACAATCGCATTGGTCATGGTAAGTCCGATTCCCGGATAGGAAAATACACTTTCAATGACAACGGAACCGCCTACCAGCATCGGAATACGGAATACCAGAATAACCAGAACCGGTTTCATGGCATTTCTGAATCCATGTTTCAGATATACTTTCCATTCCGGGATTCCTTTGGAACGTGCGGTTTTAATATAATCACTGTTCAGTACATCCAGCATGGTATTTCTGGCATAACGCATCAGTACGGCAACCATACCGATTGTCAGAGTCAGTACCGGTAAAAATAAATGCTGAAACGCATCCAGTGCTGCATTTGTGGCATCCGGACTGACACGGTTGCTTGACGGGAACCAACCCAGTTTAATACAGAAAATCTGGATCAGAATAATTCCTACAAGGAACTGTGGAATTGCCTGTCCAAGCACTGCCAGAACACGTCCCACATAATCAATGATACCATTCTGGCGCACTGCGGAAATGATACCAATTCCAACACCAATGATTGCGGAAAAAATCAGAGAATATCCTGCAAGTTCAAAAGTATATGGAAGTCTTACTGCGATAATAGAAGCGATGGAGCTTCCTTCTTTCAGAGAATATCCGAAGTCTCCATGGAGACAGTTGCCAAGCCAGCGAAAATACTGAACGATCACCGGATCATTTAATCCAAGAGACTGTCTCAGTGCTTCTACATTTTCTTTATTGGAAGAAAGCATTTCCGGGCTTACCATAAAGTTGATCGGGTCGATTCCTGTAAGCTGAAGACCGAAATATACAATAAAGCTGATCAGCAGCAGCATCGGAATCATCATAAGAATTTTTTTTACAATATATTTGAACACTATATCACCTCATCTGCACTTATCTTTCTGAATGATAAAGGGGAGAAACATGAAAGGTTCTCCCCCTTTGGATCACTTGTTATCCAGCATCACTGCGCTTTTGCCGGAACAGGAATTATTCAGCTATTTCCCACTCTGCAAAATCAATATCACTCATGTAAAGTGGATTACAGAATTCTACGCCGTCCGGAATCTTTACATTGTCACTTGTGAATACATAAGTACCTACTGTGAATGCCGGAACTTTGTAAACCATTTCCTGCTCTTTATCCTGAAGTTCTTTCAGAACGGTATTTCTTTCCTCTTCTTCTGTTGCCTTGAACAGATCAGCTACCAGATCATCAAACTCTGTACCACCGCCAAAGATATTTGAAAACAGTCCATCTGTACTCATATATTCTGTGTACCATTCATCGATGGAAAATGCACTCTTTCCTTTGAATCCGATATCATAGTCACGGGTTGTAAACAGGTCTGTTGTTCCATCATTGGACAATGTCGCTTCAACAGTAATTCCGGTCTGTTCCAGATAATATACAACAGTGTTGATCAGGTCAATGGAAGTCTGGTCATTGTTATAGTAGCAGATTTTTAAGGTACGGCTCATATCGTATCCTGCTGCTTCCAGATCTGATTTTGCTTTTTCAGCATCAAAGGTATATTCAAATCCGTTGTATGCTTCGTTATCATTCGGCACACCACTGTTGAGAACTTTTGCAGTCGGATATAAAGTTGCCAGTGTTGCACGGTCAATAGCTTCTACCAGTGCTTTACGAACTTCAACATTATCCATTGCTTCGTTTACGTTTCCATCTGCACCTTTCATGTTAAAGATGAAATATTTATAGAACAATACATCAACTTCATGCTCTGTATAATTATCCATACCTTCCAGTGCTTCTACCATATCTGCTGCATTTCCGTATACATAATCAGCATTTCCGGCCTGCGCTGCTGTGATATAGTCAGATACAAAGTAGCAGGTTACATTGGCAATCTTAGGTGCTTCCCCTTCGTAATTTTCATTTCTCTTTAATGTGAAGTAGTTGCCTACATTCAGCTCATCAAGAGTATACATACCGGAGCATACCGGATCTGTCCAGAATGCATCAGATTCCAGTTTCAGAGGATCTGCATCCTTCAGGCAGTGTTCCGGTAAAATTGCAAACTGTGCAAGTACATCGATCATGGATGCGTATGGGGAAGAAAGCGTTAATGTAATTGTATTTCCGTCTACGCTCATGTCTGAAATATTTTTAAATGCAGAAGTATAAATAGAGTTGATAGTTGCTGCTTTCAATGCTGTCTCAATAGAGAATTTTACATCTTCTGCTGTCAGCTCTTCACCATCTGACCATTTCAGACCATCTTTCAGTGTGATGGTATAAGTCAGTTTATCATCGCTGATTTCATAGGAATCTGCCAGATCCGGCTGTGCATTTGTCAGATTGCTGTCTGCCAGGAATAAGGAACGGAACATTAAGTTTGTTGCCAGAAGTCTGTTGTACCATGGTGTTGGAATCTTATCATCAGAAGTGGAACCATCACCTGTAGTTACAGATAATTTTAAAGTTCCGCTGTCTGCTGCTTCTGCTGCTGATACGGTAAATGCTCCTGCTGTTCCTGAAATAGCCATTGTTGTTGCCAGTAATAACGCTGTCACTTTGTTTTTCATATGTCTGATCTCCTTTTCTCTTATGTTTGCCTTTTTGAATTTCTTTCTCGTTTTTATCTGGACTGAGTATATCAATTTCGAAATATTTTTTCAATCTAATTAATAGATGAAAATAATTTTTATTTTTGTGCACTTTCCATAAAAATAATTTTCATTTTAATATTTTTATAAAAATTTGTGCCTGTTTTAAAAAGATATCGCCTTGCATCCCATAAAATCTTGTTTTATAATATTTTTATCATTCTACGGAGGTTTTCTCATGGCAGACAATATTCTTGATTCCATAACAGAACAATACCATTCTCTTACCAAATCCGGAAAAAAGCTGGCAGATTATGTATTTTCTCATACAGCAGAGACACAGTATCTTTCCATTACATCTCTTGCCGAAAACTGCGATGTATCTGAAGCTACCATAACCCGTTTCTGCCGTGGCCTTGGCCTTTCTGGTTATAATGCATTTAAACTGGCATTAGCACAGGCTGACCGCATGACCGACTTAGGAGATTCCGGCAATTCCGCTGAACCTGTATCTTCGGAAGATTCTATTACTACCATAGCAGCCAAAGTACATGCTGCCAACATTATTTCTCTGAATGAAAGTTATGAACTTTTTGATGAAAAAACAATGACTCAGGCAGTATCGATTCTCTCGAAAGCACGCCGTATTTACTGTTTCGGACAGGGCGGAAGTATGGTCATGGCAATGGAAGCATGGGCCCGTTTTTCAACTGCTGCTCCTAACTTTATACATATCAGCGATTCTCATATGCAGGCAAGTGCAGTTTCTCTGGCAGATTCCAAGGATGCGATTTTGTTTTTCTCTTACTCCGGTTCTACCAAAGATATGTGTGATACTTTAAGCATTGCTTCCCAGCGTGGGGTTCCCGTGATCCTGGTCACTCATTTTCCGAAATCAGCGGGAGCAGAGTTTGCCACTGTTGTATTGCAGTGTGGCTGTAATGAAAGTCCTTTACAGTCCGGTTCCGTTGCAGCAAAAGTAGGTCAGTTATTTCTTATTGACTGTATGTTCTACGGATTCTGCTGTCATAAGCCGGAAGCTCGTTCTGCTGCACGTTCTGCAACAGCTCATGCGATTGCAAATAAACTTTTATAAAAAACAGAAGTTTTCTTTCTGTCATTTTCCGTTATGCGGATACAAAAAGGGGATGCAGCAGATATTCCTGAAAGGTTTATCTGTTACATCCCCTTTGATGTTTTATTTTCCGTAATTCTTTCTCCCTCTGTTTTATCCGAAATCCAGATCCGGGGAGAATTTTCATTGTTTTTTATCCGATTTATTTGCTTTCTTTGATCGCATTCTGGAAGCGCTGTGCAATTTCCAGAGGACGTGTGATTGCTCCGCCTACTACGATTGCCCATGCACCTGTCTGAAGTGCTTTTACAGCCTGATCCGGGTAGTGGATCTTTCCTTCACCGATAACCGGAATGTCAATATCTTTTGCAAGTCTTTCCATCAGTTCGTAATCCGGCTCGTCCTTTTTGGATGTGTAGTCGGTATAACCACTCATGGTTGTTCCTACGATATCTACGCCACATTTCCATGCGTTGACACCTTCTTCATAATTGGAAATATCTGCCATCAGGATAATGTCCGGATATTTCTCTTTAATCTGGGCGATAAACTCGTTGACAGTTGTGCCATCTCCACGTTTACGAAGTGTGCAGTCCAGTGCCACAACATCAGAACCTGCTGCTACCAGGTCATCAACTTCTTTCATGGTAGGTGTGATATATCCTTCATATCCAGGATACTGAATCTTAACCAGACCAATGACAGGAAGTCCTGTTTCTTCTTTGATCGCGATGACATCACGGATGCTGCTGGTACGGATTGCAGGTGTGCCTGCCTGTTTCGCAGCACGTGCCATTAAATACATAATGGATTTCTCTTCCACATATAATGGTTCGCCTTTTACAGCCTGACAGGAAATGATCATCTGTCCATGAATTGCATCCAGAAGCTCTTTTTTTGTCATGTCTTCTCCCTCTTTTCTTTCTCTCTATTATCGATTTCGTAACTTTTAATACTGTCCTCATCTATGGGCTCATTATAACATAAAGAAAATAATTTTCAATATTAATAATATTTAAAAATAATTATTATTAATCTATTGTCATATCTTCCAGACTTTTACCTGTGTTTCTGTAATCTCTACAGTACTTTCACAATATTAAGTTCTTCATCCGTCAGAACAATATCTGCCCGTTTTCCAGGGGTCAGAGAACCTACTTCATCATAAATTCCAATACTTCTCGCCGGGTTTGCTGTTGCGGCAAGGATGGCTTCTCTTTCCGGTACTCCCATGGAAATGACGCTCTTCATGCATCCGAAAAGGCAGGTCGCTGAACCGGCAATGGTTCCATCTGCCAGTGTTGCTTTGCGGTCTTTCATGGTTACTTCCTGACCGCCCAGTTCGTAGATTCCGTTTTCCATGCCTGTTGCCATCATGGAATCACTGATGAGAACGACTCTGCTGTCTCCGAAAAGGCGGAAAGTGTTGCGGACAGTTGCCGGATGGATATGGATTCCGTCTCCGATCAGCTCTACCATGCAGTTTTCATTATCTGCCGCTGCTCCGATCACTCCCGGTTCTCTGTGTCCCATCGGATTCATGGCATTGTATAAATGTGTGACATGAAGGGCACCCTGTTTCATGGCTTCTGCAGCACAGTTATAGTCTGCTGCTGTATGTCCGACGGAAATGACTACCTCATTATGTAACTCCCTGATAAATTCTTCTGAGCCTTCCATATTCGGAGCGAGAGTTACCAGTTTGATCAGTCCGCCTGCTGCCTCATTGCATTCTCTGAAAAATTCAATGTCCGGTTTGCGGATATAACCTTCCACATGGGCTCCCTTTTTGGACGGGTCAAGGAAAGGTCCCTCCATGTTGATGCCAACGATTCTTGCGCAGGTTTCGTCCTGTTCTACATCTTTTGCTGTCTGGAAAATTTTCAGCAGTTCTTCTTTCGGAAGGGTCATGGATGTCGGGCAGTAGGAAGTGATTCCCTGTGATTTTTCATACTGAAGAATGATTTTCAGTCCATCCACATCTGCATCTGAAAAATCATGTCTGACTGCACCGTGGCTGTGAATGTCTACCAGTCCAGGCAGCACTTTCAGACCTGCTGCATCCAGTTGGGTTTTATCTGTTACTTCGTCTTCGGAAGCTGCGATCCTGCCATTTTCTATATATAAATCTGTTACTTTATAGCTTCCATCTTCCTGAAATACGTTTCCATTTTTAATAATCATTTCTTCTTCGCTCCTTTTGTGATGCTAATTCTGAAGATTATTTTTACAGAAGTCCTTTTTCACGGATCAGTTTTAATGCTGCTTCGTCTGCTACAACGGTTACATCCGGATGAAGCTGCAGAATAGATGCCGGTACATTCGGGGTGATCGGTCCGTACAGAGATTTGTAAAGTGCATCTGCTTTTGCTTCTCCGGTTGCGATCAGGAGGATTTTCTTTGCTGACATGATACTTTTAATTCCCATTGTGTAAGCCTGTTTCGGAACTTCATCCATGCTTGCGAAGAATCTTGCATTTGCTTTAATTGTACTTTCTGTAAGGTTTACACAGTGAGTTTCTTTTTCAAAAGCTTCTCCCGGCTCGTTAAATCCGATATGTCCGTTTCCGCCGATTCCCAGAAGCTGCATGTCTACGCCGCCTACACTGCGGATGATCGCATTGTAATCTGCGCATGCTTTTTCGCTGTCTTCTTCCAGTCCGTTCGGTACATAAGTTTTTGTTTTGTCGATATTTACGTGGTCAAACAGGTTTGTGTTCATAAAATAACGGTAGCTCTGGTCGTTGTCTCCGGAAAGTCCTTTGTATTCGTCAAGGTTTACAGAAGTAACTTTGGCGAAGTCCAGATCACCTTTTTTATACCATTCAATTAACTGTTTGTACATTCCCACCGGTGTGGAACCTGTAGCCAGACCAAGAACTGCGTCCGGTTTCATAATAATCTGGGCAGACATAATGTTGGCTGCTTTTCTGCTCACGTCATTGTAATCTTTTCCTGCATAAATAATCATTGTTTTTCTCCTTTTCATTATAACACGTTCCGACAGATTTGTTACTGTCCGCACTACCCCATGTCTGCGTTTCAGCAAAAAAATAACTGTGTTTTCAGCGTTGTCTTTCTGTCCGTTCTGCTATCTGTTTTTTAGTTGAACTCATTATAATTCGGGGTGAATTTATTTTCAATAAATGTTATGGTTTTAGAATCTTCTTTCATTCCCTGTTCTTTCCGTTATTTTTGAGCATCTGTTTTTCTTTGTTTTTGAAATTACTTTCTTATTTTTTATATTACAGCGAAATTATTTACATCTCAGGTTGAGAAAGCAATTTCAAGATATTATAATAGAAGTAATATTTCAGATTGATACACCGATACCCTGCTTTCAGTTAAAACATACAGAAAGGATATGCCAGCTCATGTCATTAAGCAAACGAAAAATTATTCCATTAATTGAATCTTATTACCATACATTTACACCACTGGAACGAACGATCGCAGATTTCTTTATGCACAATACAGAGGAAGAAGACCTTTCCTCCAGACATATTTCGGGAATCCTTTATGTATCGGAGGCTTCTCTTTCCCGTTTTGCCCAGAAATGTGGTTTTCACGGATATCGGGAGTTTATTTATGAATATAAGCAGAGCCTTACTCCGGAAACAGAGGAGAATGTTCCGAACTTCGAAATTTCTGAGTTTAATACTTATCAGGAACTTCTGAATAAGGCGAATGCGCTTCTGGACAAAGCACAGATTGCGCGTATCACCAAACTGCTTGTGTCCAGACCAAGGGTGTATGTCTATGGAAGAGGCAGTTCCGGACTTGTCGCGCAGGAAATGAAGCTGCGTTTTATGCGCATTGGGCTGAATATTGAGGCGGTTACGGACAGCCACATTATGAAAGTAAATTCTGTGATTCTGGATGAGAGCTGTCTGGTGATCGGAATCAGTGTCAGCGGACAGACGGCTGATATTATTTCTTCTCTGAAAGCCGCTCATCAGAGAGGTGCCTATACCCTTCTTATGACTGCAAGGCAGGACAAATCCTATCAGGAGTTCTGCGATGAAACACTGATCTTTGCGAGTATGGAGCATCTGGAATATGGAAATATCATTTCCCCACAGTTTCCGATCCTGCTGGTCCTGGATGTGCTTTACGCTCATTATCTGCAGATTGACAGAAGCAAAAAAGAAGCGCTGCATGAATATACGATACAGACGCTTCAGCCTTTTCTGATCAAATAGACTATCAAGCGGATATTCCATTAAAAATCCCCTTTAAGCAGATTTTGGTTATTTACCAGGTCCACTTAAAGGGGATTCTATAATTCTTATTTATTATCCTTTACAAGACGGATCACGTTCCAGGATGCTTTATGAAGCATACTTGTCAGTTCGCCATTGTCCATGGTTGTCTGCTCTGTTGTTTTTGGTTTTACGTTTTCCTGTCCGAATGCATTGACTACTTTCAGGTCATCGCTTTCAAGTACGATATGCCCGGCAACTCTGTAGCCTTCGAAACTTCTTACGTCTGTGTTGAGCACAACGTCTTCTTTCAGGTTTCTGTTTACTGCGAAGATTGTAACTTCTTCTTTTTCTTCATTGTAAACAGCAACTGCTTCGATATCTGTGATGCTTCCATGTCCGCTTGTCTCATGCTCTGTAGAAGAGATGACCGGCTGGAGTGCAACACCACGGCCATATTTGGATGCATGCATGAATGGATAGAAAATTGTCTGTTTCCAGGAGCCGCCTCCGTTGGGGTCAGTCATGATCGGAGCGATAACATTAATAAGCTGTGCAAGGCATGCTACTTTTACTCTGTCAGAATGACGGATCAGAACAATCAGCATCAGCCCTACCAGCAGGGCATCCTCGAAGTTATAAATATCCTCAAGAAGCGGCGGCGCTATCTGCCACGGATGATTCTCTGTGATATCATTGTCAGCAGCATTTGAATGATACCATACATTCCACTCATCAAAGCTGAGGTACATATTCTTTTTGCTGCGTTTTTTTGCTTTTACATAATCGCAGGTTGCAATAATTGTACGGATAAATTCGTCCATGTCATCCGATTTTGCAAGGAAGTCATTGCTGTCATCAGAACGGTTTCCATAATATGTATGAAGGGATAAGTAATCTACATAATCATAAGTATGGCTCAGTACATGATCTTCCCAGAGTGCAAATGTAGGCATCTCCTGGTTAGAGCTTCCACATACAACAAACTCAATAGACGGATCAATAAGCTTCATTGCTTTGGCTGTCTCTTCTGCCAGTCTTCCATACTCATCCATAGTCTTGTGACCGATCTGCCATGGACCGTCCATTTCATTTCCAAGACACCAGGTTTTGAATCCATATGGATCCTTCTGTCCGTGTTTAATACGAAGATCACTGTATTTGGTTCCGCCAGGATGGTTACAGTATTCCAGAAGATTGCATGCATCTGTGATTCCTCTTGTTCCCAGATTGACTGCCATCATAACCTCTGAGTTGGCTGCATCTGCCCATTTCTTAAACTCATGAAGTCCTACTTCATTCTTTTCCAGGCTTCTCCATGCAAGTTCCAGTCTGTGAGGTCTTTCCTCAACAGGTCCCACACTGTCTTCCCAGTAAAAGTTAGATACAAAGTTTCCGCCCGGATAACGTACGATCGGTACATCCAGTTCTTTTACCAGATCAATGACATCTTTACGGAATCCGTCAGCATTGGAAAGCGGATGTCCCGGCTGATAAATTCCGTCGTATACAGCTCTTCCCAGATGTTCAATAAAGGAACCGTAAATTCTTTTGTCGATTTTGGAAATGGAAAATGCTTTGTCCACTACCATTTTTGCCTGTTTCGCCATAATGTTTTGAACCTCCGTTCTTATAAATTATCAACCTTTGACAGCACCGGATGTCATACCATCGATCAGATATCTCTGGAAGACCAGATAGATGATCAGGATCGGAAGAATACCAAACATGGAACCTGCGATCAGAAGGTTGTAGTTATTTCCATAAGGTGTCAGCAGTGTATTCAGACCGATCTGCAGTGTAAATTTACTTGTATCACGGAATACCAGCATCGGCCATAACATATTGTTCCAGGATCCCATTGCACAAAGGATCGCCATGGATGCAAATGCCGGTTTGGTGATCGGCATCATGATCTTAACACTGATACCATACTCTGTACATCCATCAATTCTTCCCGCATCCAGAAGTTCTTTCGGAAGACTCTGCATATACTGCTTAAAGAAGAAGATCGTCGAAGCTCCGCACAGACCTGGCAGGATAACGCCCGCTCTTGTGTTAATGATCCCAAGTGTTGTTATCTCGTTATAAAGAGGAAGCATCAGGATTTCAAAAGGAACACACATAGTTGCAATTACCAGGAAGAATAAAAATCCCTGAAGTTTGAATTTATACATAGTCAGACCATATGCGATAAAATAGCATACCAGTAATGTCAGAACTACTGTAATCAATGTCAGGATCAGACTGTTTTTATACCACATGAAATATTTACGGGAATCTTCATTTCCGGAAAACAGGTATTTATAGTTGTCCAGATGCATCTTAGAAAAATCAAGATTCAGGGACATACCCTTCATAACTACTTCACGGCCTTCCTGAAAGGAAGCGAAGAATCCTGCAAGAAGCGGAAATGCGATCAGTACACCCAAAATAGCGAAAAGTCCTGTGGATAACACAGTCGCAATTTTATGATTAGATTCCATTGTCTTTGGCGCAGCTGTTTTTGCCATATCACTTTTCCTCCTTTTTGAATGTTCCTGTTGCCACAAGCTGGACAATATTGATTGCCAGAGCAATTACCAGAAGTACCATACCTACAGCACATGCATAACCCATATCATTTTTCTCAATACCACGTTTGTACAGATATCCTACGATTGTAAGACCGATATTCTTTGGTGAGGAGTTACCATTCCAGAGCATAAAGCTCTCAAGAAACATGGAAAGACCTGCATATACAGAAATTGTAACAACGTAGATAGTAGTCGGTTTCAGGAGCGGCAGTGTGAGATACCAGAATTTCTGTTTTGCGTTGGCACCGTCGATGTCTGCTGATTCATAAAGGGAAGTATCAATACTTTTTAATCCTGAAATAAAATACAGCATGTTGACACCTGTCCATCTCCACATACAAAGCAGCAGCAGAGCTACCCATCCTGTAGTCTTTTCCTTCAGCCACGGAATGCTGGCATTTCCAAGTAAGTGCATTAACTGGTTCATCTGTCCGTTGTCACCTTCTGAGAACATCAGTCGGAATAACATACCGGAAATAACTACAGATGTCAGTGCCGGAATATACATGATCACTTTCCATACGCCTTTTGCCTTAGTAAGACGGCTTTCCATCAGTACTGCAAGCAACATTGGGATAGGTATCAGCAGAAGCAGTGTCAGAAGCATATATTCCACACTGTTAAATACAGCTGTTTTAAAGAACTTATCGGAAGCCAATTTCTGATAATGCTTCAGACCAACCCACTGAGAACCGCCAAAGGAAATATCCTGAAAACTCATTACAATACCACTGATGAGCGGGTATAACCAGAATACCAGAAGGCTGATAACAAACGGAAGTACGAATACATAAGGTGCAACCTTCTGAGAATAGAGCATCTTTTTCACTTTATTCACAATGAATTCCTCCTCTTCTAAAAATAGCAGCAACTTTTCAGTATCTCATAAAAGCACTGCTTACTGAATAGTTACAAGTAATTTTTTTCTTATTACCGTTATCCTGGTGAGAAATCAGATTCCACATCCTGTGAAATTCTCACCAGGATAACAGTAAAAGGAGGTCAGGGAATGCGATTCCCCGGCCTCCCGTATCATTTCGGTCACTGCAGGCCTGCCGCAGTTTCCATCTATTATTCACTTGATCAGTGAACTGTTATCTTTTCATTATTCACACTCAAAATCCAGATAATCCTGTGCATCCTGAAGCGCTTCTTCTACATCCATACCATCCTCTAATACATTGTTCAGAGTTGTTGTACACATGTAATCATTCAGTGTCGGTGAGTTCTTTGTTGTATAAACAGTTCCGATCGCATCGTTTTCAGCAAGTTCGTTCAGAACTTCGTATGGTTTTACACGGAAGAATGTATTATATGTATTGGACTCATCATAAGCAAACGCTTCGTCAGACCATAATGCTGTATTGCAGACATCAAATCCAAGTTCGTTCCAGATCAGGTTTTCACCTTCTTCAGAGCATTTAGCCCATGCAAGCCATTCAGCTGCAAGTTCAGGATTCTCACACTGATTGGTTACAACAGTACCTGTACCACCGATACCAACGGAGCATTTCTGTCCTTCTTCAAATACAGGGCATGTTGTGATGTCATATTTGCCTTCCATCTCCGGCATGTAATCTTTGAAACGGCTCATGTACCACATAGCTTTCGGGAAGGAAGCAATTTTGCCCTCCATGATATTAGAGAATCCGGCTTCAAGGTCAACATGTCCGTCTGTGGATACCATTGCGATTCCATCATTTAACCAGTTCTGCTGCATTGTGAGCATTTCTTTTACGGAATCAAGCTGTACGTTTACAGTTCCGTCCGGACCGCCTGTCCAGTCTTCACCGTTCTCAGCCATTGCAAGCCACATCCAGTCAACACCGCCTGTATCAACAGAAGTTAAGTACACTTCACCATTGGAAGCCTCTTTTAACTCTTCACCAAGTTTGGTATAATCATCCCATGTCTTTACAGATTTGTAATCTAATCCGTAAGATTCAAGAAGATCTGCGTTCCAGTACATAACAGTTGCACCTACATGGAAAGGAACACCAAGTCTTGTTCCGTCAGCCTTGGAATAAACATCAAGTCTGGACTGTACCATTGTATCTTCATAAGGAGCAAGTGCATCATTCATAGAATATAACGGGCTGTCATCGCCGGAATAGTTCGGGAACTGTCCGATCTCGATGTCGCAGAGATCAGGAGCACCAGATCCTGCCTGTAAGGACATCATTAATTTATTATGCATATCAGCGTATGGATATGTACTGAATGTAATCTGAATCTGTTTGTCCGGATTCTCTTCATTCCACTTGTCTACCATTTTTCCGTAAAATTCGTTATGCAGGTCTACGAATGACCACATCTCATACTTTGTTCCATCATCAGGACCTACGGTTGTTACTGCTGTAGGTTCTCCCTCAGCCGGTTCTTCGCTCTCAGCAGCTTCCTCTGTTGTGTCTTCTTCCGCAAAGACATTCACTGCCATGCTCATGCTGGACACTGCCATAGCCGCAGTCATAAGTAACGCGAACAATTTTCTTCTCTTCATAAAAAGATCCTCCTTTTTTGCATTTCTTTGCGCTCTTCCGGTTTCAATGATGCCATTGTACAAACTTCATAATCATTTCGTATTTTTTTAAAATATATAGTCTTTCTTTTTATTATGGTCATTTTGCACAACTTTTTTATTTTCATCACCGGTTTATGTTGATATTATATAATTTATTCCTGTAAATGTCAATATATTTTTGATTTATTTTTATTATTTTAGTTTTATCTAAAATAAATGTATGATATTTATTCGTCAATCTATCCATTTTTTTGCTATTTTCCTATATTTTTTTAACTGATTTTATGGTAAAATAACTAATCAAAACGTATTTTCCTAAAAATTCTTATTTAGTGTTATATGCCTGTAAATACAGTCAAAAGGAGGTTTTTATATGAAATCCTGTTCTGTTTCCGATGGTCTTGCCATCTTCAAAGCTCTCGGTTCCCCTGTCCGTGTACAGATCTTACGTCTGATTCAGGAAAAAGAAGGTCTGAACATTAAGCAAATTGCACAAAGCCTGAAAATCCCTGTTACAACCCTGTCCCCTCACCTTAATCTTCTGGCTGAAGCCGGGCTGATAGAATTCAGGGATGAATCTCTCACACACGGAACACAGAAACGCTGCTATTTTATAAAAGACTGGGATCAGCTTTTGGTAAATATGGCACTTTCCGGTCCTGAACTGCAGATTTACAGTGCAGAAATCGGTGTGGGACATTTTTCTGATTTTTCGGTAACTCCCACCTGTGGTATGGCAACTTCTACTTCTTTTGTAGGACAGTTGGATCAGCCACGGTATTTCATACACCCCGTCAGCCGCCAGGCAAGGATCGTCTGGTTCACCACCGGATATCTGGAGTATATACTGCCCAATTTCATCCCTGAGCACAGCGCGATCAAAGAACTGACGGTTTCCTTTGAGATCAGTTCCGAGGCACCCCAATTCTGTGATGTATGGCCTTCGGATATTACCTTTTCCCTGAACGGTGTAATCCTTGGCACCTGGACCAGTCCTGGAGATTACGGAAATCGCAGAGGGAAATACAATCCTTCCTGGTGGTTTTCTTTTCTAAATCAGTATGGTTTGCTGAAAAAACTGACGATCACTCCTGAAGGCACTTATCTGGACGCAGAAAAGCTGTCCGATGTTTCCACCAGACAGCTTGCACTCACTGATCAGTCCGTTATGAAATTGCGCTTTTCTGTTCTTCCGGGCGCTGAACATCCCGGCGGGTGTACCCTTTTTGGTGCAGGTTTCGGAGATTATAACCAGCATATACGGATTACCATCGGATATCATCCCAAAAACATCTGATTTCTCCGCCCGACTTCAGATTTATATACTGCCCAAATACTCCCGCAGCCATTTATGGCAACAAATATTTCACACCCCATATGGTTTCATTATTGTCACCCTTAGCGCTGAAGCACATCGTATCATTGCCTGCCTCATCGGTCATTTCCAGGACAACTCCTGTATAAGTATTTTCACCGAGAGTCACATCAATATATGGTGTGCCTTCTTCCGCTTCCCATGTGCCTTCCAGTTCTTCTCCGGTAACTGTTCCGTCTGCATTAAGCTGAATTCTCTGCGGTTTATGTACTTTGTCCGAAATATCCGTACCATGGTTTACCAGATAAAAAGTACCCTTGATTTCATCCCCGGAATATCCATCCTCTTTCAACGTCTCGCCGTCTGTGGCAAATGGCGCAGCAACCAGCCATCCGTCTTTTGTGCGGAACAACTGATGTACGCGAGGCTCATGAAGTTCTCCGGTTTTAGCAAAACGCTGATGATAGACCAGGTATAATTTACCATCTTCATCTTCAAATGCAGTCTGTCCGCCAGGTGCCATATAGGTCTGGGTAAGACTTGGGAATGTATAATTTCCCATCATTTTCAGCCCATGATCTTTATGCTCCACAAATAAATACATATCCTTCCCTGCTGCATCTGTATAAGTTCCGTCCACAGTGTCACAGCGGAAGAGTCGCATCTGATAACCTCCTTTTGCCTGCAGATTTCCATAGGACAAAAACAGATAATAGTATCCACTGGTCTCATCATACATAATATGCGGGCCTTCGATGGAGTTGTGATAACCACCGAGAAGTTTCTTACCATAATAGCTGTCCACATGATTTTCTTCGTCTGCTTCCGGATAAATCGGATAGCCGGTCTCTTCATCAATCTCAATCAGAAAAATACCGCCGGACCAGGATCCATAAACCATCCACATACGCCCGTCTTCATCATAAAAAACATCCGGATCAATACAGTTTGGCCAGTTATTGTTGTCATAAGACGCTGCTGTATATGGCCTCGGGTCTGTTCCCATCAGTTCTTCGATATTACTTTCCTTAACATCATGATAGCTATAACCAGAGTACAGGAATGTATCCTCATAGTGATACGGACCTTCAATGTCGTCTGCTGTTGCAAAACAGATATTGGATTTCACATAAGAAGATGTGGTACAGAAATACATCACATATTTTCCCATTTTTTTGTTATAGATGACATCCGGTGCCCACACGGAATAACCACCTTCCTCGTTCTTTCCTACATAAGTAAACGCTGCCGGATCGCCGTCTTCTTCTCCATCAAAAAGATTGTCAAACAGCTTATTCTCTGCGTTGACCCCGGAAGAAAAACCGATCCAGTTTCTCAGATCTGCAGACTTCGCAGATTCCATATGGGAGCCAAAGATATAGTAAGTGTCATTGTCTTTGATGACAGATGGATCATGTACAGAAACTCCGGCAGTGAATCCGCCTTTCTTAATCCGGCTCTCAATATCATCTGTGCCTGCTGTTTCTTTTTCGTTTGCCGCATCTGTTGTCTCTGCTGTGCCATCAGCAGCTTCCGCAGCATATATACTCTGTGATCCGAGAAGCATCATTCCTGTCAGCCCCAGAATTATTCCCCATTTTTTTCTCATACCAGTTCTCCTGTTTTCCAAATATTATCCCATCTCAGGTTACGTTAATCTTCGTAAGAAAATATCGGTGCGCCTGTTTTTTCATCCCAGCGGATTTTCATCAGCATGGCATGACGGTTTGGATTGTACAGCGGATTTCCTTCAATCTCTGCTTCTGTTCTCGCATGATAAACCATGATCGGGTTTCCTTCTTCGTCTTCAGTAAAGGAATTATGCCCCGGTCCATAGATTCCTCTGGACTCATCTGTACGAAGAACCGGATAACGTTCTTTTGTCCAGGATTTCGGATCAAGAAGATCAGAATTTTCATCTGCTGTAAGCATTCCCATGCAATATGCAGCACCGGTCTCAGATGCAGAATAGGTAAGATAAATCCTGCCGTCATGATGAATAACTGCCGGTCCTTCATTCACCCAGAACCCAACTCTTTCCCAGTCATAATCCGGTGAAGTGAGAAGTACCTGGACGGTTTTCAGTTTATACGGAGTTTCCATTTCACCAATATAAAGGTTGGAAATCTGCTTGCCAACTCCTACCTTCTCAGCCCATACATAGTAATGTTTTCCCTTGTTTTCAAATACTGTTGCATCCAGAGAGAAAGCTTCAAAAGAAAATTCATCTGCATCCGCACGTCCCATCTTACCTTTCTCTGTCCAGACTCCTGTAAGCGGATCTGTATCTGCACATTCCAACACATATGGGCGGATTGCCCAGACATCATCTTTGTCCCCGCCTGCAAAATAGATATACCATTTATCATCCAGATAATGAAGCTCCGGCGCCCAGATATGTTCGCTCATGATTCCTTCTTTGTGTTTCTCCCAGACTGTCACTTCTTCCGCATCTTTCAGTCCTGCCAGAGTTTTGCTTCTTCTCAGCACGATCCGGTCATAGGCCGGTATGGATGCTGTAAAATAATAGTTTCCATCTGTGTGGCGGTAAACATATGGATCTGCTCTCTGCAGAATCCATGGCTCATTATACTTAAGTTCTTCACTCATTGTATGTCCCCCTGTTCGCTTTTTATTTTAGGTTTATATAAATTATTTTTTATATATTTAAAATTGTACTGCATTTTTCAGAAAATATCAACCATATTTTTTTCTTTTCGTTGCACATTTTTTTCAGATTCGTTATAATTTACCGTAAACGTTACAAAATCATTTTTAACAGAAAGGGAAATCCGTTATGTTATATATTAAAAGTCTGGAGCAGGCGGTCCCTGTCTTCAAAGCTCTTGGTTCTGACATCCGCATACGGCTGATTCAGACTCTCCTTGAGCATCAGGAAATGAATATGAATGAACTGGCTTCCAGTCTGGGGATTACCAACGGTGCCCTGACCAGCCATGTAAAGAAACTCGAAGAATCCGGAATTCTCGCAATTCTTCCAGAGCATTCCGGCCACGGAAACCAGAAGGTCTGTCGCATTAATGTTGACAAGATCCTGGTTGATATTGCCTCTAACAATGACAGCCCGGCTGAGGATAGTTACTCTATTGACATTCCGATCGGCAACTACTTTAATTATTCTGTCTATCCAACCTGTGGGCTGTCTACTACCGATAATCTCATCGGTGAGGTAGATGATCCTCGTTATTTTGCGCATCCGAGCCATGTAGATGCAAAGATTTTATGGTTTGGACGGGGATTTATTGATTACCGCATTCCAAATATGCTGCCTCCGGGACAGAAGATCGATCGTCTGACACTCTCCTTTGAGATCAGTTCAGAAGCTCCCGGAGTCAACAGTGACTGGCCTTCTGATATTTCCTTTTTCCTGAATAATACAAAGGTCGGAACCTGGACAAGCCCCGGAGATTTCGGTGATGTCCACGGTATGTTCACTCCCGACTGGTGGTTCCCGAACTGGAATCAGTATGGTCTTCTGAAGATGCTTGTCATTGACCGTCACGGTACTTTTATCGATGGATTAAAGATCTCTGATGTGAATACACAGCAGCTCACTTTTACCTCTCAGGATGATATGGTATTCCGTTTCCAGGTGGATGAACCATCTCAGAATATTGGCGGTCTGACACTCTTCGGAAAAGATTTCGGAAACTATAATCAGGATATTAATGTGAAAGTGCATTATACTCCAAATGTATAATTTTACAGAATATCTGAAAACAGCAAAAAGCAAGGAACCGATGTGTTTTGCCACATAGTTCCTTGCTTTTGTTTTATATTTCATCTGATTCTCCGGTTATTCTCCGCGCATCCAGACTCTCATCTGATTTTCTCCGCGGTTGCCCCATGTGTAATACGGCACTGCTGTCAGTGTTGTCAGCGTTCTCACCGGTGCAATATCACTGTACAGAGAATCTCCCACTGTTTCCAGCTTACGTGCTTTGATCTTAAGCAGGACGCAGCCTTCCAACAGGCCTTCTTTGCAGACTTCCTCTTCCATCTTTGCATCTTCAAAGATGTGGTAAGACTGAAGCAGGCCCGGATTGTCCACACCCTCGAAACAATAAACGATCGGCCCGCGCATAAATGCTACACAGCCGGCATCTTCCCTTACTTTAAGGTTTGCATAAATCTTGCGGATCTTCATCGGAAAAGCAAGTTCTACTTCATCATTTTCCCACACTCTCTTAAGGATCAGATATCCTTTTTCCACATCTGCAGTGATATTCTTCTCTTTTCCATTTATACGTACCTGAACAGAACCCGGGCGTACCCAGGATGGGATATGGATTCCCAGGATAGTCTCTTCCTCTGTTTTTCCGGTTATATGATAGGTCACTCTGCCATCCCACGGATAGTTGCTTTCTACAGTTACATCCATCTTATCAAAGTGTGCTTCTGTGCCTGCCGGGATATGAGAATAAACTCCCTCTTCAGTCTCACTCCACAGATATTTGCCAAGAGACATCAGCAGACGCACTACATTGGGAGGACAACATGCACATGTATACCAGCCCGGACGCTCCGGCAGAACATGCTTATATCCATATAATTTTCCGCTGACTCCAGGTTCTGTTTCCAGTGGATTTACATAGAAAAATCTCTTTCCGTCAAGCTGCATTCCGCTGATGATCCCATTATAAAGTGCTCGTTCCATCACATCTGCATAGCGTCCATCCATCACATTATCAAGCATCTTTCTTGCAAAAAATACCAGCCCGATGGATGCACAGGTTTCCGCATAAACGGTGTCATTCGGCAGATCATAATCAATGGTAAATGCCTCGCCGTCTACGGTACTGCCGATTCCTCCGGTGATATACATTCTCTTCTGAGTCATGTTCTCCCAGAGATCACAGCATGCCTGATAGAGTTTTTCATCTTTGTAAAGAGAAGCCAGTTCTGCCATGGCAGTATACATGTAAACTGCACGGACACTGTGTCCTACTGCTTCTTTCTGCTCATAGACAGTAGCATGTGCCTGGTTATATTCTCTGTTATGCACATCCATATCAAAGTGAACCCAGCCTCTTTTTTTCCTCTCTTTGACAAAGTAATCCGGATCTTTTCCACGCTGTTCAATGAAATATCTGGCAAGGTCTTTGTAATTTTCTTTTCCGGTTACTTCATAGAGACGCAGAAGTCCCAACTCGATTTCCTGATGTCCCGGAATGCCCGCTTCTTTACCTTCTTCTGTTCCAAAACGTTTCCCGATATGTTCTGCCATGCGCTCCATTACATGAAGCAGACGGTCTTTTCCAGTCACCTCATAGTAAGCCGCCGCTGCTTCCATCATATGTCCGGCACAGTATAATTCATGGCATTCCTGTAAGTTCTGCCAGCGGTGTTCCGGCTCTTTGATCGTGAAAAAAGTATTCAGATAACCGTCATCCTGCTGCGCTTTTTCAATGATTTCAATAACCTTATCTGCACGTTCTTCCAGTTCAGCATCCGGTCGGACTTCCAGTGCATACGCCACACCTTCCAGCCATTTGGCAACATCACTGTCCTGGAAAACCATTCCGTAAAATTCACCCTCTTCCAGTCCCGCTGCAATACGGAAGTTTGCCAATGCATGGCTCTTTTCCACTCCCGGAATCTCATCATTTAATATTTTCTCCTGATAAGGAATTACTGTATCCATTACCAGTTCCTGATATCCTCGCCAGAATTTATCCGTTACTTTTACCTTATTCAGCAAACTGCTCTTTAAACCTTCTTTCATTTCTGCGCCTCCCATTTTGCCGGCAGATCCGGACATTTTCGCACCTTCTGTACAGCCCGCAGTTCCACAAAGCATCCGCAGAGCCTGCACATCCCACTCATTAATCGTTCACAGGAGCTGCATATGCCAAGCCTTTTCTCATAGGTCTGCTGATCTACTTTCAGCTCTTCATCCATACGCTGAATATAGCGTGACAGATCCTCATAAAAAGCTTCTTCATTCTTCTGTCCGGGCAAACATTTCCTGCACACACGCAGCTTCCCATTCATACCTCAGTCTCCTTTTTATTCCCATATATAAATGTTCACAGAAAATGCCTGCCTGTTATCTTACTTCCAGATGGAGAACACTGCATTTAGGAATTATAAATTTAATTCCCTCTGCTGTTTTTTCCACTTCGTTAAATTCTTTTACACGAACCTGATCCGGTGTTTCGAAGGTATTCATTTCGTGCATTTCACCGTGTACAATCTCACCTTTAACTTCATTTACCTGGTAATCTGTAAGGATAGTTCTGATTTCATAATCTTTATCCAGAGACAGGTTTGTCAGTGTGATATGTACAGCTCCGTCTTCTGCTACAGATACGGATTCTGTCAGGTTCGGTACCTGCCATTCGTCTTCCACACCAATAGTTTCTGTTTCAACAGAACTGTCTACAAGCATTGCATCCTGATGATATTTATACATATCAAATACATGATAAGTTGGTGTCAGAATCATATCAGCACCGTCAGTAAGAATCACAGACTGAAGCACATTTACGATCTGTGCAAGGTTCGCCATCTTTACTCTGTCGCTGTGTTTGTTAAAGATATTCAAAGTGATACCTGCGATCAGGGCATCTCTCATTGTGTTCTGCTGATACAGGAATCCCGGGTTTGTTCCTGGTTCTACTGTGTACCATGCACCCCATTCATCAACGATCATGCCGATTTTTTTCTCTGGATCATATTCGTCCATGATATGTCCGTGACGCTCGATCAAAGTTTCCATAAAGAGCGCTTTATTCAGACTCTTATACCATACCTTATCATCAAAATCTGTAGCACTTCCCTTGATCTCCCATCCTTCCGGATGTACATAATAATGAAGAGAAAGACCATCCATATTTCCGTGAAGTTCTTTCAGACAATGATTATGTGTAGTCTTTAATACTTCGGAAGTCCACTCATAATCATCTACATTGGCACCACAGCAGACTTTGTGGATTGGATGATCCGGATGATAATTACGGACATAAGTCTGATAACGGCGGTATTCATTTGCATAGAAGTCAGGATTCATATTTCCGCCGCATCCCCAGTTTTCATTTCCAACTCCAAAGAAATCCAGTTTCCATGGTTTCTCATGTCCGTTTTTCTTACGGAGGTCAGCCATCGGAGAAACACCCTCGAATGTGATATATTCTACCCATTCAGACATTTCCTGAACTGTTCCGCTTCCCAGGTTACCATTAACATAAGCTTCGCAGCCAAGCTGCTCACAGAGTTCAAAAAATTCATGTGTACCAAAGCTGTTATCCTCTACCACACCGCCCCAGTGTGTGTTGATCATTTTTTTACGTGTTTCCTTTGGTCCGATACCGTCTTTCCAGTGGTATTCATCTGCGAAACATCCACCCGGCCAGCGAAGTACCGGAATCCTGATATGCTTCAGTGCTTCTACTACGTCTGTACGCATTCCGTTCTTGTTCGGAATCGGGGAATCCTCACCTACATAGATTCCTTCGTAGATACATCTTCCCAGATGCTCTGAAAAATGTCCATAGATCTCTTTGTTGATTTTGCTCTGTTTCTTTGATGGATTAATTATAAGCTTAGTCATTTTTACCTCCACAGTTTATGATTTCAGGTTTTTATTTTACCTTTTTCTAAAATAATATACTTTATTTTGCTTTTTCATTATACACAACTTCTGTCTGATATTCAATATATTTTCTGCAAAATTGCTATGATAATTTTGTATTAAGAAGGAGTCCTGCCCATAGGGCTTTATTCTGTTACAGGAACATTACGGAGTAATTTCCTGCAACAGAAATAAAAAGAGCCACAACAGATTTCATATCCATCTGTTGCAACTCTCTCATTTACAGTCCTACATTCCCACTGTTCATCCCTTCTTTGCTGTCCCTATCAAGAGGCAGCCAGTCCAGGACTTTCTTAATATAACGATTCCAGAAATCCCACTCATGTGCTCCCGGACCTTCCTCGTAAGTTACATCCACACCCAGTTTCTGCATGGTATCTCTGAACTTACGGTTCGGAGGAAGAAGCGGATCATCCAGTCCACAGGCAAGGTACATATGCGGAAATGGGATTCCATCTTTTTTCATATTTTCAGCAATCCATTCCGGATTGATCTCACAGTCTTTGATCCGGGACAGATCTCCAAATACACTCTCCAGAAAACTTTTTTTCTCAAAGAACATAGGAGAACTGTCATCTGCTGTCCCCATTTTTTCAAGTATCACGGCTGAAGAAAGGCCTGCGATATATCCGAATGTATCATGGTATTTCAGACCATTTCGGATTGCACCGTATCCTCCCATAGATAACCCGGCGATAAATGTATCTTCTTTTTTGTGGGATAACGGAAACATTCTTCGTGTGATCTTTACAAGTTCTTTTCCGATAAATTCACTGTAGTTTTCATTTGCATTCGGATGATCCATATAGAACATATTTGCTCCGGAAGGCATAACTACTGCCAGATTCTTTTCTTCTGCCCATCGCTTAATACATGTTCCTGTTACCCAGTCTGTGTAATTTCCCATTACTCCGTGAAGCAGATACAAAGTCTTAAACGGTTTGTTCTCTTCTTCTGTTTCTTCTCCAAAAAACACTTTATCAGCCGGCAGGATTACATTCATCGTTACCGGACGCATCAGTGCTTTTGAAAAGAAGTTCACTTCCATTAATGCCATCTTCTTGTCCTCCTTATGTATATACAAAATATCCTGAAATATCTGGATTTATTATACAGAAAATGTATCAAAAAAGCTACTGTCATATCCGACAGCAGCTTCTTTTACGCTCTAATGCTGATGTAAATATTTTTCTCTTGTAGCGAGCCCACCTCTGATATGCCGCTCCTGCTTGTTCACATCCAGAACCTGTCTCACTTCACATGCCAGTCCCGGATTGAGCTGACTGAGACGGTCAGTGCAGTCCTTATGTACAGTGCTCTTACTAATCCCGAATTTCTTCGCCGCCTGACGCACCGTTGCCTTTGTATCAATAATATAATTTGCAATTTCCACTGCCCGCTCCTCGATATAATCTTTCACGGATAAGCCTCCGAAGACGCTGTTTTTACAGTGTATGCACAGAAATTTCCGAATATGTAGCAATCGTTTTTATAGTTGTGCCTTATAAAAGAACGACCGTCCATACCGGACGACCGTTTCGCTCATTGCAATCTTATTTAAATTTAATCTCTTTCCCTTCAAGTCTCCACTGTCTGAATTCTGCGGAAGCAGATAACAGAAGATCTGACGAAGAGTTCAGAGCTGTTTCTACAGAATCCTGAACTACGCCAATGATAAATCCTACTGCAACAACCTGCATGGAAATGTCATCTGAAATTCCGAACAGAGAGCATGCCATCGGGATCAGAAGAAGTGATCCGCCGGCTACACCGGAAGCGCCACATGCTGACAGAGCTGCAAGAAGACTCAGGATAATTGCTGTCGGAATATCTACATGAATACCAAGAGTAAATGCAGTTGCCATTGTCATAACCGTAATAGTGATAGCCGCACCATCCATATTAATAGTTGCACCAAGCGGAATGGTTACAGAATAAGTATCTCTGTCCAGTCCCATCTCTTCACAGACTTTCATGTTTACCGGAATATTAGCTGCGGAACTTCTTGTAAAGAAAGCCGTCAGCGCACTTCTCTTCAGGCAGTGGAAAATCAGCGGATATGGATTCTGGCGGATGCACCAGTAAACCAGAAGCGGATTGGTCACAAAATAGATAAACAGCATACATCCTACAAGAAGAAGCAACAGTTTTCCATAAGTCGTAAAGATATCCAGACCGTTTGTAGATACTGTGTTAAATACCAGACCAAAAATTCCAAAAGGTGCAAGATTAATGATCCAGGTTACTACCATGGAAATACCATCTGCAACATCAGCCAGAACCTTCTTTGTCATCTTATCAGCTGCACGAAAAGCAAGCCCAAGAAGAACAGCCCACATCAGGATCCCTACATAGTTTGCATTTACCAGTGAAGATACCGGGTTGGCAACTACGTTCAGAAGCAGGTTATTTAATACCTCAACGATACCCTGTGGTGCACTTGTATCTGTTGCTGCATTTGCAAGTGTCATCTTTACAGGAAATGCCATACTCGCAAATACTGCGATCACTGCTGCCAGAACTGTACTGAACATATAGAGAATGATAACTGTCTTAATAACTCCTCCGTGAGATTTTCCTGCATTACACAGGGAACTGATAACCAGGAAGAATACCAGCAAAGGTGCGATTGCCTTTAATGCACTTACAAAGACATCACCCAGAATTGCGATTCCTGTTGCCTGCGGTACAGCAATTCCCAGAATCGCACCCAGAATCAGGCCAACCAGGATTCTCTTTACAAGAGCAATCCTGGTCCATTTGTCCCAAACTTTTTTCATTTCTTTAATCCTCTTTCCCTTTAATTTGATAAAACAATGATACGTTACATTATAAAGGAAGCACATAGAATATGCAAGAACATCTTTATAAGTGTATTGTATTTCTGTTTTTAAATTATTTAAAAAAGCAGATGTCGTTCAATCATTTATATCTGATTGAACAACACCTGCTTTCTCTCCGGCGCAGTGCGATTCTGTCCGGAGGACCTTTTTATGTTATAGGTATATTACGGAATAATTTCCTATAACATGAAAAGTCTCAGCAACTCTACCTCCGGAAGTGGTCTTGAGAAGTAATATCCCTGGACCATGTCCACGCCCCATTCTCTCAGCAGACTCACCTCTTCTTCTGTTTCTGCTCCTTCTGCTACAATTGTATAACCCATATTCTGCATAACCGTCACAATACTGTGGTAAAAAACAGCAGCCTGTTCATCACAGGTAATCCCTGTTAACAACGATCTGTCCATTTTCACCACATCAAACGGAAGTCTCAATACTGCATTCAGATTTGCATACCCTGAACCAAAATCATCCAGACATAATCCGATTCCCGCATTCGTAAAATCCTCCACAGCTTTGCAGAAACTTTCACTGTATTCAGTTGCCACTGTCTCAGTAATCTCAAACTGAAAATATTTCGGTGAAAGCTCATACTCCTTCACTATATCGATCAGAAGCTGACTGTGTCCCGGTTTTAACAGTTCGGAAGGTGACAGATTGAACTTTACATTCTTAATCTGTTTCATCATATATTCATTCTCTTTAATAAAACGGCACACCCTTCTGAACTGAAGCAGTCCGATCTGTGCGATGAGCCCCTGCCTTTCTGCAATACTGATAAACACATCCGGCGGGATCATTCCCATACAGGGATGCTTCAGCCTGCTCAAAGCTTCGAGAGTAATATAACGATCTTCCTTTGTCCAGAATACCGGCTGATAGTACACTTCAAACAGGTCTTTATCCACTGCTGTTTTCAGGAAATGCTCCACCTCTTTTTCATAACGGAAGCCCTCCAGAATCCTGTCATCTGACTGGATCACTACCGTTTCATCTGCACGTTTTACCAAAGATATCAGATACTCGATATATGCCAGCAGTACATCTTCCTTCTCCATCTTTTCACCGTTGATAATCCCGCAGATGATTGCCGGAAAAGTGATTTTTTCCCCGTCAGTTTCAAAAGGTTCTTTGAAATAGTTCTCAATCTCCTGTCTTTTTTTCTCATATTCTGTCAATGAATCTGTAATGATCAGAAAACAGTTTCCTGTGGTTCGGAACACCTGTACAGAACCTGTAATGTTTTGCAGTTCTCTTGCAATCTGTACCAGAAGCAGATCACCTGTACTACTTCCGTAAACCTTATTAATCTGTTTCAGCATAAACAGCTCTACAGCAATCACATGAAACTCGATTCCTTTGGTAAATTTCTCCTGTATCCAGTTATCAAAATACCTTTTATCAAATGCTCCTGTTGTACTGTCTATATAATCACCTGGATTGTTCATCATAAGATAGAGAAATATGAGACCAAGTGCCAGTCCAAAATCTGACAGAAATATGTACCCTGTGTACAGTTCCACTCCTATACATACGCCTTCGATCACAAGAAATTCGCCTGCAATACTCATCTTTTCCGGCGTATAGTCCTCTCTGCTTCTGATCATACGCTGCATTATCAGAACGATATAAACCAGGGCATAGAGATAAAGAAACACGTACCCTGTTCCTTTTTGAAAAACGCCATTACTGTCAAAACAGAAAAATCCCCCGCTTCCAAGGTTTCCAAGTACAGCTATCATCATAGCCACCGTAATCCCGGCACAGATCACAGATAATGCACCGCTCTTTTTCTCATTTTCACGCGAATCAGGAATACATGAATACAAAATATAAGGAATCAGAATATCAAGCAAATAGATTCCTGTCAGAATACCCATGACAGTTCCTTCATCTTCCGCTGTGTAATTCATAATTGTCAGCGTACCCAACAGGTCAGACAAAATATATAAACCGCTCAGGACAAGTATATATGTAAATGTTTTCACATTTGCATTATGCAGTTTCTTCTGCGTCAGAAAATGATATAAGAGTAACGCTGTAATAATAACTGCCGCTACCTGAAAGTTTATATTATAATTCATGTGTCTTTCTCTCTTTCATTTTATTCTGATACATATTCGTATCTGCCTCATACTTCCATTCACCAGTTGTCTTCAGCTTTCCCCTGTCATCCCGAATTGAACTGAAACCTCTTGAAATAGACATACGATATCTGCTGTTTCTGTTATAACGCCTTATTTCTTTATCCAGTTTCTCAGACAATGCATTCCTGTCTTCCTCCGGATCAAACACAACTACCGCAAACTCATCTCCTCCTGTGCGATAACATTTTCCGATTGCTCCAAAAACATTCTCAATGCATCTGGCAGCCGCCACAATAACCTCATCTCCTGCCGCTCTGCCAAAATCATTATTGATCCTGCGCAGATAATCAATATCCATAAAGACCAGCAGGATATCCTTATGCTCATTCATGGTTTTCGGAATTTCCGCCAGCAGATTTTCAAAAGGTTCCCTGCTCTGCATTCCGGTCATCCAGTCCTCTTTCATCAGTCGTTCATATGCCTGCATTTCTGTCCGGTAACGGACCTTTCCAACAAGACTGATCACAGTATCTGCAATGATCATAACCAGAAATACCAGTATTCCAAACTCAAATATTGCTCCATAATAGGATATTTCAAACAGCCAGTACAATGACAGTGACAAAAGTCCACTGAACAATAATATCATATAAGCGATCAATATGATCTGCACACTTCGATCCGGCTTCTTTCTATATTCTTTCCAGAGCAGTACCGCTACGATCAGTACCCACGTTATCAGCAGAACATGTGTTACAAACAGCATATCTGCAAACGTGAATACCCCGAAATAGGCCAGAAGTCCCTGAATAAATGCATTCAGATAAAACACAGCAATTCCTGCATCCAAAATGCGTTCCTTTTTCAGTCCACCTATTTTCTGGGCAAAATGCAGCATCGGTACCGAATGTAACATAAACATATAAAAAGAAATCGTACAAAGCATATCCGGATGACTGCTATAGGTCTGGATCGCCGAAGAATCTGTAATCAGCCAGACTGCACATATCATAAGGAACAATGCTACATCGCGAAATCTGGCATCCGGCATCTGACGGTATTTCAGATAAACTGTAATCAACAGAGAAATAACGCTCAAAACAAGAAAACACAAAGCAATACCTATAACTATTCCTGAATTCTGTAAATGTAAAGCAATGACTGCACTTCCGGTTCCAATATAAACAGAAGTCAAAACGTACTTTCCGTGATGTGGATTTGAATAAACCAGCTTCAGCGGCTCATTCTGCATGTCTGTAGGGATTTCCCCTACACATTCCAGTTTTGATTTCATCTGCGTATTCCTTACAAAGGTTGTATCCTGATATTCATAGATGGGACGGTCACCCAGCCAGATTTTCAGATCATACTGTGCACCTCTGGTTGTAACTACCTTACCGGCATCCAGATCAGTAATCCCGTCATTATATAATATCAGTTCTTCCCCTTTCTCTGCCTGTATTGTATCCGGAAGAGTAACTTCTGTTCTTTTTCCGTTGTCATAATAGTACCAGCCAGAAGATATCTTCCTGATCTGGTTCACCGGCTGCATCTTTTCTCCCAGTGACATAACTCCCAGAACAGCAGCAAAAACAGCCATCACCATGATAAACAGAAATATCTCTATGTTTTCTTTTTTCTTCTTCTGATTATATTTCACACGCTTCTCCTTCTCTTATTTCCAGAATCACAACTGTTCAGTACCTCAGCAGGATAATAAACTGCTGAATAGTTACCTTTATATTATTTTCTGAAGGTGCTGTCAGAAAATAATATAAGAGTACTATAAACCAATGTTATACTAACATCCCACTATAAAAAATACAAGACACAAAAACAGCCACCTTTTACAATGACTGTTTTACTTCTGCTGTTCTTTTTTCCTGTTGATGATCCGTCTCATTATACTGCTCAAAACGGCTCTCGATCTCTACCAGCATATTCGCATATTCTCTTAATTCCTCTTTTAGCTGTTCTTTATCTGTGCGTTCCTTTTTGTAGGAAATCCTATGCTCCATACTGGCCCAGAAATCCATGGACATAGTGCGAAACTGTATCTCCACCGGGAAGTATTCCATTCCATCCAGACAGTATACCGGCACTCCTACGATCACATGATAGCTTCTATATCCATTTGGCTTCGGGTTTCCAATGTAATCCCGTTCTTTGATCACGATCAAATCACTCTGACTCTTCAGAAGTTCTGTCAGATTATAGATATCATCTACAAAATAGCAGATTACTCTGACACCTGCAATATCCTGAAGATAATCCTTCGCATTCATCACAGTAGGTTCTTTTCCCTTTCGCTGTAATTTCTCTTCAATGCTCTGTTTCTTCTTGATCCTGCATTGGATGTTGTGGATCGGTCTTGCAGATGCTTCACCGTACAGGTTGTGATTCAACACATCAAGACGTGTGAGAAGCATCTGTTTAGCATCTTCATATGGTTGTATAAATTCATAGTATTCTTCATCTGTCATATTATTTCTCCTGTAAAAACCTCTGCTGTTATTCTTCTGTCTTTCATATTTCTTATTCTGTACTTCTTTGCAGAACTTACCTTTTTTCCACATTTGTACTGCAAAATAACCATTTTTTCCCCATTACGTTTCCATCATACAAAAGAAATGTGTTTAATCAGTGTCCCAATTCTAATCATTTTATAAACAAAATTCTCGTCCGTTTACACTTACATATGGCACTGCTTCTCATGCACAATCCCGCCACACTCAGAGCATCAGCACACTTATGGGAAATAAAAAAGCACTGACTGTGACAGTACTCCATTACAGCCGGTGCTTTTTTTATTTCATCTTATAACCATTATTAATTACATAATCTTACGGAACAGATCTTTCAAATCTTCTACGCTTGCATCTTTCGGGTTTCCTGGTGCGCATGCGTCTGCGTGTGCAGATTCTGCCAGGAACTGAAGGTCTTCTTCTTTGATTGCTTCCAGTTTAGTCGGGATTCCTACATCAACAGAAAGTTTCTTAACTGCTTCGATTGCTGCTTTTCTGTATTCATCCTGAGACATTTCATCTACACCTTTTACGCCCATTGCTCTGGCAATCTCACGATATTTCTCACCTGTGCATTCCTGATTGTATTCCATAACAATTGGAAGCATCATTGCGCAGGCAACACCGTGTGGTGTGTCATAAACAGCACCAAGTGTATGAGCCATGGAATGAGCGATTCCAAGACCTACGTTAGAGAATCCCATACCAGCGATATACTGTCCAAGAGCCATTCCTTCACGACCTTCTTTTGTGTTTTCAACAGCACCGCGGAGAGATTTGGAGATCAGCTCGATTGCTTTTAAATGGAACATATCTGTCATTTCCCACGCAGCTTTTGTTGTATATCCTTCGATTGCATGAGTGAGGGCATCCATACCTGTAGAAGCTGTCAATCCTTTTGGCATGGAGGACATCATTTCAGGATCAATAACTGCGATGATCGGCATGTCATGTGGGTCAACGCATACAAATTTACGTTTTCTTTCTACATCTGTGATAACGTAATTGATAGTTACCTCTGCTGCTGTACCTGCTGTTGTCGGAACTGCAATGATCGGTACACAGGGTTTCTTAGTTGGAGCTGTACCTTCAAGACTTCTTACGTCTTCAAATTCAGGGTTTGCAATGATGATACCGATTGCTTTGGAAGTGTCCATGGAAGAACCGCCGCCGATTGCAATCAGATAATCTGCGCCTGAATTCTTAAATGCCTGAACACCATGCTGTACGTTCTCGATTGTCGGGTTCGGTTTGATGTCTGAATACAGTTCATATGCAAGTCCGTTTTTCTCAAGAATGTCTGTAACTTTGCTTGTTACATGGAATTTTACAAGATCAGGGTCAGAACATACGAAAGCTTTCTTAAAGCCATGTGCTTTTGCTTCGTTTGCGATTTCCTCGATCGCTCCTGCTCCGTGATAAGATGTCTGATTTAAGTTAATTCTGTTTGCCATAATGATTTCCATTCCTTTCGGTATTCTTCAGTATTAGGTAAGTTTCCGCATCACTTATCTTTGTTATTATCTTAACAATATAAAATAAAAAAAGAAAGTTACACTTTAGCTCAAATGTAACCTTCTCACAATATTTGTGCAATAATGCCGAAAAACTGGGTGCAAAATTATGCATTAATATTGTTATATTTATGACAATATTTCCAGCTTTTCAAACAATTCCGAGAGTTTTCCAGGCATCCCGTCAACTAAAATTTTCGCCAGTCCCTCCGGTGCACATTCCAACTCTCCCAGTACCCATTTTACAGTCATATAAATAGAACTATGGCAGTACATTTCCAAAATGCAATGTATGGTCTCATCCGGAATCCTTCCTGTTTTCTCACGAATCAGATTCTCATAGAAGTCCAGGATCAGTTCAAAATCATGCTGGCGCAGACTGTTCTGACTGTCATACTTAAATGCTGCTGCAAAGAAAACATGCTCTTCCTGAATATAGGTAAACTTCTTTACCAGAGCATCATAAACAGTTTTTCCCATTCCCATATGCTCAAAGGATTTCGCCAGAAGCTTATCGAAATACCAGTTGATAAGGTCAAATTTGTCCATAAAATTCCGATAGAAAGTCTGCCTCGTAACACCACAATTCTCTGTGATCTGTTTTACTGTGATGTTATCTACAGACATCGTTTTCATACATTCCTTCATCGACCGCGCAAGACGGTATTTCATTTTTTCACCCTTGCTGTTTTCTGCCGTCAGCTTCATAAGATTTCCTCTCGCTAATTCATTTCTCTAGTGTGTCGACAAGTTAATATTGAATACCTTTCTCTGACAGATATTCTTCTATCTTTTCAATAATAAGCTTCGCTGACTTATATTGATCTGATGCATCTTTTAAAGATGCAACGTAAAAATCATCATAATCACTATTTTCTCTCTCCTGCTTTAGTCTTCCCAACCTCTTTCCCATTTCTCTTGGAAAAATCTCTTTTGCTATATAAGTTTTATTAAAATACGCAACCGCATCCTTATGACGCTTAAAATCAATCTCTTCTAAAGCTAATACTGCTTTTATTGCATAAAAAGCAGCATAATAACTACGATTTATTGAATCTTTATAATGTTGACTTTCTAAGCATAATACTGCCACTCCCAATGTCTCCACCGCATTCCGAATACGGTATATACATAAATCCTCTTTTTTGTCATTCATCGATCACTACCCCCTCATCTCGCACATTTCGGTAAAAAGGTAACGTATCAATCCAATACTCATACTGGTCTTCATTTTTAATGATGGGAGAGAACTCTATTCCTGTATTTATTTCAAACTCAAATGCAAGATCATAAATATCATTCTTCACTAATCGAATTTCTTCATCAGACATTTTCACCAAAATCATAATATCTATATCAGAATTTTCTCGAAAATCTCCTCTCGCATATGATCCATATACGATAATCTTTGTCAATTTATCGCCCAAAATACGTCTTAACTCCTGAGAAAATCTATATATGATGTTTCTGATATTTTCCGGCATATAATCACTTCCTCTTATTAATATCCCCCAATTTGCATATCTATATGTTAACATAAGTTTTTTGTTACATCAAGTTTCCCTCATCAGAAGTTCTCGACAAAACTTGATTTTATTTATTTCAAAATGTTATAATTCACCTTGATATGTTCAAGCCAAAATAATCCGCTTTAAGAAGGGAGTCATTCTTATGGATTTAATAAAAGAAGCACTTTCCATGGGTTTCGCAGATGCGGCGATCATGGATACAAAGGATCTGGTATTTGTGCCGGAATACAGACAGTTCTGCGAGGACAATCTCTGTGGAAATTATAACCTGGTTCCTGCATGTCCGCCTGCCTGCGGTACTGTAGAAGAAATGCAGGCAAAAGCATTGAAATATGAAAAGGCACTGGTTCTCCAGACTGTTCTGAAGGATCCGATCATGGATCCGGTACTTTTCAAGCAGGCGAAGCATGCACAGAATATTCTTACAGAACAGCTTGCCAGACAGATGCAGGAAGCGGGAAAAGAAGATATCCTGATCATGAGCGCAGGACCGTATAAGAATTGTTCCTGTATGTCCGCCTACAGTGTAGATGCACAGAAAATGGCTGATGCAGTAGGTATGGTCTGCTGGGCAGATGACTCAGATGTAAGATTCTTTACACAGATTCTGTTTCACGAAGATTATAGCAAGCCTCATAAATAATGCATATTGATTAAGAGGCTTGCTATAGTATAAAATACGGCTGCACTATATCCGCATTTAACCCGGATATAGTCAGCCGTATTTTTATACCCTGTTTTTATATTTATGTCGAACCGATAAGCTCATTTGCTTTGCTGTTCACTTGAGTTGGTCGAACCCATTTCTGTCTTACTTAAGTATTTATTTATCCTCATGATGCTTATGATGTTCATGCCGTTTATGATGTTTTTCCTCTGATTTATGATGATGGTGTCCATGCTTATGTTTCTCATTTCCGCACACTTCACATCCTACTTCAATCTTACCCTGTGTATCCTCATCCCAGGTACCATAAGAAACCATCGGCGTATCCTTCATAATGCACAGACTGATGGTCTGATAAAGAATAATACCACCCATTTTGGCTCTGTATACAAACAGTTCACGTCCAAAATAATCGCAGATTCTTCCCAGTACTTCGCCTTCTTTAAAGGTCTCACCGGGCTGTTTCGCCGGATACCAGCAGCCTGATACCGGGGCATCTTCATAGATCACAGGACTTACTTCTATCGGTGGTTTGCCATGAATATGGGACTTCCCGCGAAGGATTCTCAGATGTCTGAGGATATTCTTCACATCATGAACATCCTCCGCTACCAGATCTTCGCACCAGCGGGAACTGTGTCCACGTTCCAGCAGGATACTTGGGATTCCCATGCTTCCGGCATAGTTGTAAGCTCCGCCTGTTCCATACATGGAAGTTACCAGATAATCTACATGTGCGATCTCCGCCATCTCACGGCTCTTTGCAGCTACTTCCGGAGCTGCTGCCCCTGTACAGTATACATAAGATACCAGTCCCTCAAATCCATCACCGCAGTGCAGATCCACATAGTAATCTGCCTTCGGGAAAAATTCTGTCACAACAGTATAAGCGATCCTGTCACTAAGTGTACCATTCGGATTTCCAGGGAAAACTCTGTTCAGGTTTTTTCCATCCTCATAAGTAAGACTCATGGTACGGTGTTCGAATCCAGTTCGGTTCATCAGACGGATCACTATGATATTTCCTGCGATCTTCTTCGGATCCAGCTCATCTGCAAGCTGCATAGCTGCCTGAATTCCTACATATTCTGCATTATGTACCCCACCGGAGATCAGAACAGTCTCCCCCTCTTTTTCTCCACAGATCAGTGTTACCGGAATTCCGAATTCTGCCCCGATGATGTGCACAAATCCTGATACTTTCTCACCCGGTTTTGCTTCCAGGTCTGCTACTCGTAATGTTCGCATCAAATCTTCTCCTTCCACTCATTCCATCTCTGCCAGATCTTATCATCCACTGGCAGGCTCTTATTTCATTCTGTAAATTCCACTTTCAATAGTTAGTTCTATAAAACTTTTATATTTTCAAACAGGGAGCCAATACTTGAAATATCAACTCCCTGCTTTTTACTTTTACCATACGTTCACATCGGATTAATTTTCTTCTATATGCTCTCTTCCCTGATTGATAATCGTCCGCACATGATCATCTGCCAGAGAATAAAAAATGGACTTTCCCTCTCGTCGGTTCTTCACCAGTTTGTTTTGCTTCAGGATTCTAAGCTGATGGGAAATTGCAGACTGTGTCATATTCAGTGCTTTCGCAAGGTCGCATACACATACCTCTGTTTCGAAAAGCACAAACAGAATACGGATTCTTGTAGAATCTCCGAAAATCTTAAACAAATCTGCCAAATCCTCAAGTTCCGTCTCTTCTGGCATTGTTTTATTTATAATTTCCATTGAATCTTCATGAATTTCATAATAGTCACAAGCCTCGTCTTTATGTTTTTCCACGCTTTCACCATTTTCCTTCCTGTCTGCAACTGTCTGTTATTCTATAAATTTTTGTAACTGTTCAGTACCTTCACAGTTACAGGTTTTTTACAAATAAAGTACGGATTGCGTTTAATACCGCAATGATCATAACACCTACATCTGCAAAAATAGCCATCCACATATTGGCAATTCCCAGCGCACCAAGTATCAGACACAAAATCTTAATGCCAATTGCAAAATAAATATTCTCATATACAATATGAATACACTTTCTTGCAATCTTAATCGCTTTGGAAATTTTCAGCGGATCATCATCCATCAGTACGATATCTGCTGCTTCAATCGCTGCATCAGAACCCAGTGCACCCATAGCAATACCAATATCTGCTCTGGACAGTACCGGCGCATCATTGATACCGTCACCCACAAATGCAAGCTTCTCTTTTTCGGATTTCTGATGAAGTAATTCTTCTACTTTACTTACTTTATCTGCCGGAAGAAGTTCACTGTAAACTTCCCCAATTCCCAGTTCTTTTGCTACCTGGTCTGCAACACGTTTAGAATCGCCGGTAAGCATAACTGTTTTCTTAATGCCTGCTTTCTTCAATTCTGCAATTGCTTCTTTTGCATGAGGTTTCAGAATATCAGAAATAAGAATATGACCTTCATATTTTCCATCTACAGCCATATGAATTACTGTACCCACATGATGACATTCCTGATAGGAAATTCCAAGACGTTTCATTAATTTCGCATTTCCTGCTGCTACAGATATACCATCCACTTTTGCAGTCACACCGTTACCGCTGATTTCCTCAATATCTGTGACTCTGTTTCTGTCAATTGGTTTTCCATATGCTTTCTGAAGACTCTTACTGATCGGGTGGGAAGAAGAACATTCTGCAAGAGCTGCATATTCCAGCAGTTTTTCATCTGAAATCTCATTATGATGAACTCCGCTTACTTCAAAAACACCCTGTGTCATTGTACCAGTTTTATCAAATACTACATAGCTGGTCTGTGCAAGTGTTTCCAGATAGTTGGAACCTTTAACCAGAACGCCCTGATTACTTGCTCCACCGATTCCTGCAAAGAAGCTTAAAGGAATACTGATCACCAGTGCGCATGGACAGCTGATTACCAGGAAAGTAAGTGCTCGGTAAATCCAATCACCCCACATAGCCGGTTTTCCCATGATCAAAAGTACGATCGGAGGAATAAAAGCAAGTGCAAGTGCTCCGTAGCATACAACCGGAGTATAATATTTGGCAAACTTTGAAATAAAATTCTCTGATTTTGATTTTCTGGAACTGGAATTCTCCACAAGTTCCAGAATCTTGGATACGGTAGATTCTCCGAATTCTCTGATCGTACGGATTTTCAGAACACCTGTCATATTGATACATCCGCTGATTACTTCATCCCCGGCTTTTGCATCTCTTGGAAGGCTTTCTCCGGTCAGAGCACTGGTATTTAAAATAGAAACACCATCAATGATCACACCATCAATCGGAACTTTTTCTCCTGGCTGTACAACAATTACAGTACCAATTTCAACTTCATCCGGGTCTACCTGTTCAAGTTTTCCATCTACTTCAATATTGGCATAATCCGGACGGATATCCATCAGTTCACTGATGTTACGTCTGCTCTTTCCTACTGCATAACTCTGGAAAAGTTCTCCGATCTGGTAGAACAACATAACCGCAACACCTTCGGAATAATCTCCAAGCAGGATTGCTCCCACAGTAGCTACTGCCATCAGGAAATTCTCATCAAATACCTGTTTATTTCTGATACCTTTAAATGCTTTCTGAAGAATATCATAGCCAATTACCAGATATGGAATCATAAACAGTCCAAATCTGACATATCCATCTATCGGCAATTTAGAAAAAAGCACGATCAATACCGCCGCTACGATGATTCTGATCAGCATCTTTTTTTGCTTCTTATTCATCTTAATACCTCACTTCTTATAAAACAGGACCGCCGCCAGAATATATATCAGTGGATAACCATAACCGCCTGATATATCTCTGTGCCGCAGTCCCTCTCTGCTAATTTACGACAATTCCCGTAAATATATTATCAACAGAAATCGTTCCTGAATTAAAGATAGATTTCGCAGTCGTCTTCTACTTTCTTGCAGTTTGCCAGAACATCTTTCATAACTGCTTTCGGATCCTGTCCGTCTTCAAATTCAACGATCATTTTCAGCATCATGAAGTTTACAGTTGCATCCTTAACACCTGCTGTATTCTTAGCAGCTTCCTCCATTTTATTTGCACAGTTTGCGCAGTCTACGTCAATTTTGTAAGTCTTTTTCATAGTATTTTTTCCTTTCTGGCTCATGAATATTTTTTCACATTATCATATGAGCACTTGTTCATTTGTTTATTTTATTATAACAGATTTTCGTCCTCTGTCAATAGCTTAATGTTAGAAAAATAGCAAATATATAAAAACAGAGGATACCGCCTGATCATTCTTCCTGCCATATCCTCTGTGTCATCTATCATTTACAAAATGATTGCAATCTTTTTATTTAATTTTCTTATGGTAGAGTTTCCTGACTTTTGCCAGATATAAAACAGCAAAAGCAACACCGGACACAACCCATGATCCAATATAGATCCATACAATACATTCCATTGTTTTAAATGACGGTAAAACAAGCAAAATGCATACTACTCGAAACAGGCAAATTGTAAGTAATGTAGTAATCATCGGTACCAGCGTTTCACCCAGACCACAGCAGGCTCCTGAAAGCGCCTCTGCAACTGCATAAAATACAAAAAAAGGTGCCATCATCTGCATATATCTTACAACCAGCGGGATCAGTGTCGGAACGTCTTTCTGATCAATAAACAACGGTCCAATCAGTCCTGAACCGAAGTAAAGAACAAGACTGATAATTCCTACTGCGATTACAGATAACCCAGTACCGATCAGTGCTCCTTTCTTTACTCTCTTCGTCTTACCGGCACCGAGATTCTGTGCGGTATATGTCGTCAGTACAGGTACCATAGAATCCGCGATCAGCCAGATCAGTAAATCCAGTTTATCACAAATTCCCCATGCCGCAATACTGTCAGTTCCCATTGTGTTGACACTTGCCTGAACAATAGAATTGGCAATTGGAAACAACATAGATTGAAGAGCTAACGGGAAACCTTTTTTTACCATCATCCCCATATGCTCTTTGCAGATTTTCATAGTTCTGATTCCTATCTTTTCTTCCAGGAAATCAGATTTCACAAGAAAATATGCGGTAAGTACAACACTTACAATCTGAGAAAGTACAGTAGCTGCTGCCGCTCCTCCAACACCAGTATGCATAAGTCCTACCAGTATGAGGTCTACAACAATATTAACCACACTGCATACGACCAGTACATATAATGGCTTTTTAGAATCTCCAAACGCTCGCAGGACTCCTGCCATCATGTTATAAAGGATCATTGCCCATATTCCGCCAAAATAAATGCGGCAGTAGATTAGTGATCCTGCACGAACTTCTTCCGGAACAGACATGATATCAAGCAGCCATGGAGAAAAAACAGCACCGGCTGCTGCACAGATAATTCCCAGAATACCGGCAAGCAAAAGAGCTGTCCGCACTGCGCAATGCAGTCCTTCTTTATCTTTTGCTCCAAAATATCTGGAGATCATAATCGTCGCACCAGTTGCAAGACCATTCATAAAGTTAATCGGAAACTTAAAAAGTGTATGTACAGAATCAATTGCAGCAAGTCCGACTTTTCCCGTAAACTGTCCGACGATAACCGCATCAACTGTTGTATACAACTGCTGGATCAGACTTCCCGCAATCAGTGGAAGTACAAAAAGTAATAATGCTTTTCCTATATTTTCAGAGATCAGACTATCTTTTTTCATTATTTACTGCCCTTTTGGAACAAATGGCAGGCAACACTGTGTCCATCTTCCACTTCCACAAGTTTTGGATTCTCTTTTTTGCAGATATCCATACAATGCTCACATCTTCCCTGAAACGGGCATCCCTGTGGAAGATCCAGTGGGCTCGGAGCCTCACTTTCAATACTCTCGATTGGTTTGGAAAAGTCCATATTAATATCAAATACTGCACCCATCAGTGCTCTTGTATATGGATGCATTGCTTTCATATCAAGATCTTTTCCCGGAAGAACCTCTACGAGGTTTCCAAGATACATAACGGCTACCTGATGTGCCACTAACTGAACCAGTGCAATATCATGACAGATAAAACCAAATGTGATGTTCTTTTCTCTCTGAAGCTTCGTGATCAGTTCAATTACTGTTTTCTGAACAGAAACATCAAGAGCGGAAGTTGCTTCATCCAGAACAACGATTTCCGGTTCCAGTGCCAGTGCTCTCGCGATTGCAACACGCTGACGCTGTCCACCACTCATATTGTGAGGATAACGATCCGCAAAATCTCCCGGTAATTCTACCATCTCAAGAAGTTTTCTGCAGACAGCATCCTTCTCAGATTTCTTAATCTTTTTGAAATTCATCAAAGGTTCGCACACAATATCACGAATGTTCATTTTCGGATTAAAAGATAAGGTCGGGTCCTGAAATACCATCTGAATGTTCTGACGGTTATTTCTCAGTTCTTCTCCCTTTAATTTCGTGATATCTGTACCGCGGTACAGAATCTCACCCTCTGAAGGTGTATCAAGAGAAACCAGAAATCTCATAAATGTACTCTTACCACATCCGGATTCTCCTACAAGACCCAGTGTTTCGCCTTTGTACATTTTCAGATTGATGTCATTGTTCGCCAGCAGAGTACGTCCATGTGATGCCGCAAATCTTCTGGTTACATGTTTCGCTTCCAGTATGACTTCTCTTTTTTCAGACATATCGTTCACCTCCCCGGGATGGAACTGCTTCCAGAAGTTTTCTGGTATATTCGTTCTTTGATTCTTTCAGAATATACTCTCTTGTTCCCTGGTCTTCCATTCTTCCGTTCTTCATTACAACAATATAATCTGACATGTAGGCAGCTACACCCAGATTATGGGTTACTACAATAATGCCTGTATGGTAATCATCTCTGAGCTTCATCATCTGACGTACGATCTGCGCCTGTGTTGTTACATCCAGTGCAGAAGTCGGTTCATCTGCAAGAAGAAGCTTCGGCTGATAAGTCATTCCCATCGCAATACCAACTCGCTGTCTCATACCACCGGATAACTGGAAAGGATAAGATTCCATAATATTATCCGGAGACGGAAGTCTCATTCGCTCCAGCATTGCGATTCCCTTACTCCATGCCTCTTTCTTGGAAATGTTCTCATGAGTAAGAATATATTCTGTAAATACCTTTCCGACTTTACGTGTCGGATTCATCATTGCACCACTGTCCTGAAAAATCATGGAAATATCAGAACCACGAAGTTTTCTCCACTGTTCCGGTGTATAGGATAAAAGGTCTTCTCCTTCAAACGTAATACTTCCTTCTGTGACCTTACCGCCACCTGCAAGAAGTCCCAGAACAGCACGGATAACAGTGGTTTTTCCACTTCCGGATTCTCCTACCAGAGAAACGATCTGTCCCTCTTTCATATCCAGATTAAAGTTCTGAACAGTTGGAACATTTTTGTAGGAGATTGTCACATTATCTAATTTCAGCATGTTTATTCCTCCTACTCATTTCTTGGATCGAGGATATCACGGATGGAATCCCCAAGCATATTAAATACAACAACTACTACAAAAATAGCAAGACCCGGGAAGATCATCAGCCACGGAGCGGACTGCATACACGCTCTTCCTTCATTCAGCATATAACCCCATTCCGGTGCCGGCGGCTTCGCGCCAAATCCCAGGAAGGACATTGCTGCCAGTTCCAGCATCATGGAACCTATATCTGTGGCAGCAGTAATGATCAGTGTAGGAAGTGCATTTGGAAGCATATATCGAAACAGCATATACGGTGTTTTGGAACCGGTAACGATCGCTGCTGATACATAATCCCTGTCACGGATCTTCATAACTAGGCTTCGTGCCAGACGCGCATATTTGGTCCAGCTTACTACTACAATAGCGATGATCGCATTTTTGATACTTGCGCCCATAATACCTGCAACAGCAAGAGCAAGTACCAGTCCTGGGAAAGCAAGCATCATATCTGCAATTCGCATAATAACAGCATCAATGACACCTCCGAAATATCCTGCAAGGACTCCGGTAACAGTTCCCACCAGAAAGATCAGGGCAACAACACCAAAGGTTGCTGACAGAGATGCACGTGCTCCATAAATAACTCTTGAAAAAATATCCCTGCCCATTTTGTCGGTTCCAAAAATATGTTCCTTGCATGGCGGAAGCAGTGCATCTACCAGAGAACCTTTTAACGGGTCAACCCCTCTGGTTACCACCGGTGCAAATACTGCTGTCAGAATAATACAGACTGCAAGAATAGAAAACACGACAAAAGTTTTATTTGCTAAAAATCTGTTTTTCTTTTTCATGATTCTACTCCTTTAAACGCATACGTGGATCAATATAAACATAAGATGCATCAACGATCAGGTTAATGACCATATAAATCAGGGCAAGCCATAATACATATCCCTGGATCAGATTGTAATCACTGGATGTGATTGCTGAAACTGCAAGGTTTCCAAGACCCGGATAAGAGAAGATTACTTCTACAACACTGGTTCCTCCAAGAAGTGATCCTATGGAAAGACCAAACATTGTGATCAGCGGAAGCAATGAATTTGGAAATACATTGCCCCAGATAATCTTTGATTTCTTTACTCCTCTTGCCTGTGCACCGATCACATAATCCTGACTCAGTTCATCCAGCACCGCTGTTCTTACCTGTCTGGTATATTTGGAAGACATTGCAATCGCAAGTGTCAAAGCCGGAAGAAACAGACTCTTAAAGTCTCCCGCAGAACTGATAACCGGAAATGCATTGATATAAACACAGAATGCCAGCATTAACAGAAGTCCAACCCAGAAGTTAGGCATCGCACATCCGAGGAATGTAATTCCCCGGACGAGATAATCGATCCATTTATCTTTATATATGGCAGACAACATACCTAAAGGTACAGAAATAACCAGCATAAGGATCATGGCCATTAATGTAAGTTTCAAAGTCGGCCATAATCTGGCTGCAAGAAGTTCTGTAACTGGTTTATTTAAGCTGTATGATTTGCCAAAGTCACCTTTCAGACAGTTCTTAAGCCATCTGGTATACTGCACCAGAAACGGATCATTCAGACCAAGTTCCTCGCGTGTCTCCTGAACCATTTCTTCAGTAGGCATTACACCGGTTGCCGTGTACATGTTTCGTACAGGGTCACCTGGTGACATAAAGGTCAGTGCAAATGTAATAAAGCTGATACCGATCAATACGATCACAATCTGTAATAAACGCTTGATTATTTGCTTTTTACTCAAAAAAGACACCTCTTTTTATTTCTGTTTGTAACTATTCAGTAACTTCACAATTCGCAGACTTTTCTTATTCTGCAGGAGTAATTTCTGTTGACAGCCAGTAGTAATCTGCTGTATGGATATGTGCAGAACCAACTTTCTTACTGTAGATCATAGATGAGTTGTAGTATCCATCAATCAGAACCGCTGCATCATCTACCAGAATCTGCTGCATCTGGAAGATCAGATCTTTTCTCTTTTCCGGATCCATTTCACCTTTTAATTCTTCATATAACTTGTCATAGTCCGGGTTGGAGTATGCGCAGTAGCTGGTATCAGTTGCCCAGTTAGCCATATATGCCAGAGGATCTCCGGTACCAACAGTGATCCAGTTATTGTTATTAAAGTCATAATCCAGTGCTGCAAGTTTACTCCACTGATCATCTGAGCTTCCGTATTCAGGAACAACACCAATACCGATTTCTGCAAGATACTGTGCCTGAGCATCTGCAAAGTCATTCAGAAGACGGTTTTCATAAGAAATATATCTGAGGTTGATATTCTGACCATCCAGTTCACGGATTCCATCTCCGTCTGTATCAACGATTCCTGCATCATCCAGAATCTGTTTTGCTTTTTCCGGATCATAGGTATATGGATTTTCCAGTTTGTCATAGTCATAGTTCAGAGTAGAAGGCAGTACGGAGAATCCTGGTGTATAAAGTCCACCGATTGTTCTGGAATTACAGATTGTATCATTATCAATTGCCATCAGGATTGCCTGACGAAGTGTTTTGTTTCCAAGAACACCATCAAAGTTCATCCATGCAAATCCGCAGCGTACACCGGATGCAATATCAACAGTAAAGTCATCACTGTCCTGGAAATCCTGAATATCTGCTACATTTGTGATATTCTCAACCAAGTCTACCTGACCACTCTGGAGAGCCATTGTTTTTGCGGAGTTATCTCCCATGAACAGCAGATTGATCTTATCGTATGGAACATCTTCACGATAATACTCATTTGCAGCTAATGTATAACCAACACCTACACCATTGAATTCTTCAATCTTGTATGGACCTGTTCCAATAATTCCATTATCGTAGTTTTCAATATGTTCTACATCTGTGATTCCCATAGTTGGGTGGCAGAGCTGTCCTACAAGGTTTGCATATGGTTTGCTTGTTTTGATGTTAATAGTATTTGCATCATCATCTACAGTAACTTCTGCTTCAAATTCCAGATATTTCTCCGGTTTGGCAGATCCGGAAGGTCCTACCTCTTTCATGTGATCAAAATACTCTTTTACCTTTGTCGGAGTTAAATCACATCCGTCAGAGAATTTAATTCCGTCTTTCAGCTTGATCGTCCATTCTGTATGCTCGTCATTTACTTCATAACTCTCAGCAAGCCACGGGATAACTTCCATATTGTCATCGAATTTAAATAATGCTTCAGCAATACCATATCTCATAGCATTCCATCCACCGTTTTCATCATTTGCACTGTTTACACATCCATCTGTGTACATCTGACATCCGAAGTTTAAAACCTTCTCATCACCCTTCGCCTGTACAGTAACTCCCATTAATAATGCAACTGTTGTTGCCGCTGCTAACACAAGTAATTCTCTTTTTGTTTTTTTCATCCTTTACTTCCTTTCTTTTTTTGTTTCTTCGTTGTTTTTCTTCCTTCTCATACTGTCCATTCCTGTGATTTTGAACGAAAAAAAAGACAGATGCTCCCACATCCGTCACGAAATCTTACCATTAAAGAATCAAACATATATATGCAACACATGAAGTTGTAACTCTTAATCAGGATTTCTCGTCGTCCGCAAGAATCTCTTTTACCAGAAATAAGCAGGTCTCCTGACTTAAGCTTACCCATTTTCAGCACCTTCCCAGAAAAACATCTTCCAGTGGCATTCAGCTGAAAACCAACTATCACAGTGACGGGATCGTACCGGATTTACACCGGTTTCCCTTTTAATCAGACCAGCAGGACGCTTCTGCTGGTCTGAACTTATCTCTAAAATCATTAAATGACCGTATGAATACTCATTTATCATAACATACCATCATGTATACGTCAATTATTTTAGACTCTTATTTTCTATCTATTTTTCCGTAAATTTCCGGAATTTCTCAAAATTTGTTTCCGGTGTATAGGATTTCAGAACTTCCATCATGTCCTCTACACTATATGTATTATCATACATTCCAATAGATAACGCATACTGCTTATTAAACTCATCTACTGAATCCGCTGTCCAGAATGACTGCTGCAGCCGGAAAGCACTTCCATCTTCACGGTAATCTTCTGCAAAGCCTTCCAGAGCATTTTTCATGGCAACAAATGATGGTGCAACGATAGCACCGTATTTTCCTACAAGATAGTCGATTCTTTCCTTGCCGTTATATCCCTTTTTATTAAACATTTCGTATGTATCTTCTGTAAAACAGTCAATGGAACCCAACAATACATCTGTACTGTTCTCTTCTTCATAAGCATCAATTATCTTGATAAAATCACTTGCGCTCACTACACTCAGAATAACATTATACTCTCCTGTATTCAGCGAATCAGCCAGCTTTTCATCCAGGTGATCTTTTGGATACCCCGGAACCAGAGTAATCTTAATGTCACTGCCTGTTTCAATTTCTTCAGTATCCTGCGTATTCACCAGTTCTTCTACAGACTTCTCATATGACAGGCCATATGCTTCCTGAAGCTTATTCAGAATACCAATCGTTCTCAGACGATGCATCTCATTACCGATAGCAGATCCTCCACATGCTATTATGTAATGATTCTGGTTATTCTGATCCTCTGAAACAAAATACTCCGCCATATTGGCAGCCGCATCCATTTCTGTTTCAACAGATGTTCCTATTGTTCCCAGAAAATAAGGATTATCCTTTACTTTCTCATACATTTCATCACTGATCGTTCCTGAGCCACGTACATAATACATACCATATTCTTCACATACCGGAAGAACTTCTTCAAGATCTGAGGAAAGGAAAGAAATAATTCCCTTTACATTTCTTTCATGAAGCTCGTTGATAAAGCTGATTTCTTCTTCTGCTGTACTTATACTGGAAGAATATAAAAACTCGACATCAAAAGCCATGCCGACATAATTTTCAAAATAATTTCTAAATGCTCTTACTTCTGCATCATTCAGATTATATACGGACACTCCTATTGTCATTTTTCCGTCCTGATTTGTTGTATCACTCTGAGTATCGGCTGCCATAACTGAAATACTGGTGCAGGTGAGCAGCATAATCATTGTCAATATAAAACTTATTATCTTTTTCATTCCTTTTTTACCTTTCTATCGTATTTGTATAAAAGTTCAAGTTTTCTTTTCTCACATCCTTTCCTGAAATAAAAAAGATTCTTTTCTTAAAATGTATTTTAGGTATAAAAATAAAGCCTTTCTTATACACCGTAAGAAATAACCTTTTTTCCAATGCAAGCAGGTCTCCTGACTTAAGTTCATCGCATTTTATCGTCTTCCCGCCTCTTCAGCAGTGACGTATATGATAAAAAGCTCCCTTTTACAGTGGCGGGACCGTACCGGACTTGCACCGGTTTCCCTTTTAATTCCATATTACTGGAAACATGCATTATTTTTATAATATGATATCAGGGGCTAAAAGTCAAAAACTATTTTTACTCCGCGCTAAGGCTTTTCCCCAACTTCATTATATTTTTATTATATAATTCCATTTGGTTAACGTCAATAATTTACATCTAATATTTATATGTTTTTTTATTCACTTTTACTATGGTCTTGAATATTCAGATTCCAGTATCTATTCCATAATAAGGGTCTCTTTGCAGCACTACCTTCTCTTGTGGCATTTCTTTGTTTATGCTAAAATATTTTTACTACTATAAATGAGCAAGTTCGTGATTTTGCATAAAAGAAAGACACCTCGATTCCGTGTGTTGTATAATGAAAGTGCCTAAACAAACATTTGCAACATTTACGAAAGAAGGTGTCTCTCGCAAATACTATACATCATTCCGCATTCATATACAACCAGCTTAAGAAATTAAATTTATGCAAATTTTATTCGAACCGGGTGATAAACCACCTTATAAGTATCCTGATCAGCATTTTCATTTCAGGATATCATGGAAAAACCACGGATTTTGCTAAAAACAGTTCCTGTCACAGAACTACGATTGCACATTTCCTTAATTCAGGGAAATGGGATGATTCTCTACTTTCAGATACGTTAAAACGTTCTGTTATAGAGATTATTTATTCAGAAGCAGCACGCACCGGAAAGCCTGTTTTCTGCATTGTAGACGATACGATAGCTTCAAAGACAAAGCCTTCGTCACAGGCTCTGCATCCGATTGAAGATGCGTACTTTCACCAATCCCATTTAAAGGGGAAACAGGACTACGGACATCAGGCAGTAGCTGTTATGCTTTCCTGTAACGGCATTGTCCTGAACTATGCTTTTGTAATGTACAATAAATCAATTTCCAAGATTGATATTGTACAAAATATTGCAAAGGAACTGCCTGTTCCACCAGTAATGTCTTATTTCCTTTGTGACTGCTGGTATGTTTCTGAAAAAATAATCAATACTTTTGTACAGAAAGGGTTCCATACCATTGGTGCTTTGAAAACAAACCGTCTGCTGTATCCATCAGGAATGAAAAAGAAACTCAGTGAACTGGCTGCTGAACGATCCACAACACATAAAGGATTTGACCTCGTCACAGTCAAAAAACGCAACTATTATGTGTACCGGTATGAGGGAAACCTCAGCGGCATAGAAAATGCAGTTGTTCTTTTAAGCTATCCTGAAAAAGCATTTGGTAATCCTAAAGCACTACGTGCTTTCATTAGCACAAATGTATCCTTATCTACACAGGAGATCCTTTCCTGTTATGTTTGTCGATGGCCGATTGAGATATTTTTCAGGCAATGCAAAAACCATCTGGCCCTGGATACATACCAGATACGCTCCTCAAAGGGAATACAGAGGTACTGGCTGTTGATGTCACTGACACATTATATTTGTGTCACAGGAACTGGCGGATATCGGTCTTTTCAAGATGGATATCATCGGATCTGTAGTGCCGTTCATCAGGAAAAGTATCAGTATCTATTCCTATGTGCAAAAGCAAGTGATGATTTTGAAGCATTTATGAAATTAGCAGGATAATTTTGTGCATTTTTTCAAATTTGCTCATTTATAGTAATTAAATAAGGTAATTTTAGTTTCTAAATATCAAAACGTAACTCTTTCAGTTTACTGAAAAAGATAATTTTTCCCTTCATTATAAGTTCCTTTCATTGAAAATCGAACAGCTAATTTCCCAGTCATCGGATCTTCAATACCTATACTGATCTTATATTTCTTTCCGGCCAGTGAGATCAGCTTTTTTACCTGCATTCTTGTTTTTGTCTGTAAAGTTTCTTCCGGCAGAAGTGATTTTAACGAAATGTCAACCGCTTCTTTTTCAAGACTATTTCCATCCTCATCTTCTACCAGAACCCATACAGGCCAGTCTTCATAAAATGGTGCAACTCCATCATTCTTCCATTTAAGATTCAGGCTGACATAACCCGGCATCTGAATAAGGCTTGCTTGCGAAATCCACAAACGATATCCCATGCTTCCTAAAACTTTCCTATAACCATTTTCATAAGTTTTATCCGCTATTTTCGGTCCAAGAAAAGTAGTATGTGCTTTCTTTATCAGATTTATTGTCTGATCCAGATTTGTGTCAAGCAAATCTTTCATTGTAATTGAACTTGTAAACTCACCTCCGGAAGGAAACTTTTTCCAGAAATCTTTCATTGCGGATAACCCTTTTTTCTCATGAGTCTGGTCAAACTCACCGCCTTCATTAATCCAGCGAAACCATTCCTCTGTGCTCTCTGGCTGTCCGGTCATATCGTTGTAGAGACCTGTTCCATAATGTTCTCCCTCACTAAAAGGTCTTCTCATCAGTATCATGGAATCAGGGAAGGCCTCTGTCCATGGAATCATATAACGTTCTCTTACAGATTCTTCCGGCAGACTCTGTATTCCTGCGGAAATATTTACATGCCATTCTCCCCAGTGCCCCAGACTTCCAAGTTCGATATAACTGACCAGTCCATCTCTGCCAAAATGCTCTCCAAGTGCATTAACTGCCCTTTTGTGATATTGTATCATCTGTTCATTATTATAATCAGGAGCATATCCCTTTCCATACTCCATATCATACCAGGTTCCCGCATGATCAGTTTTGTCATATAGCCATTGTGGAATGTCCATATGCTTTTCCTCCCCGGGAATATCACACACAAACCTCAGTACCAGGTGTTTCCCTTCTTCTCTCCATCTGTCAGTCTGATTTTCTCTTTCGATTTTCTCCCAGTCATATTTTCCTTCCGCCGGTTCCAGTTCAGCCCAGGTAATATCCATATACAGTAAAGATATATCCTCTCCTACTGTTTCTTCCCAGGCACAAGGTGCATATCCCATTAATGGATTTCCAAAAATTTCTTCTGTTTTTTCATATATCTGAGTTTTTCTTCCAAATACCATCCATACTCCTGCTGCTATAATAACTAAAAGTCCAAAACCCAACAGAACCAGATATCGTTTCTGACTTTTAGCCATGATATTCTCCATTATACTGAATCAATGTAACATCTTCCACTCCACCGATATCCCGGATTTTTTCCATAAACTCCATATCATTCTGTCTGCAATATATTTCCACTGCCATTTCTGTTTTTTCATTGCGCATAGTTTTTGATTTTACGAAATATTTTCTTTTTCCAAAACAGCGGATAATTTCATCTCCCGCCTGAGTTCCATGATAATGAATCACTGCAATATAAATTCTGCCATTTTGTTGTTTGTGATAAAACAGGGTGATCATCAGAATGATAATCACAGCTGTCAACAGAGTTAATGCATACATACCTGCACCGGCTGTAATCCCCGATGTGATTGCCCAGAACAGATACAGAAGATCCATCGGATCTTTAATTGCTGTACGAAAACGTACAATAGACAATGCACCAACCATACCAAGAGAAATCACAATATTGCTGCTGATCGCAAGTGTTACCATACAGGTAAGCACTGTCATTCCCACAAGTGTAACTGCAAAACTTCTGGAGAAAATAACTCCAACATAAAATTTCTGATAAACCAGATAAATCACACTTCCCAAAATCAAAGCCACTGCCAGAGCAGCCAATATCTTAGGTATATCATACTGACTGAACATTCCTGATTCCAGTACAGATTTTTTTATCATGTCCTGTACACTCATCTTATCATCCTCCCCTGTGTATCATACCAATACTCAAATCCATTCATGTACCGCGTTTTTTCATAACACAGTACATATTTGGAAACTGCTGTAAATTCTGCTGCCTGCGGCGGCAGAAGATTTCTCAGAATCTGAGGCAGCAGCTCTGTAAATTTCACTTCCATGATCAGTTTTCCCGGTTCCAGTACAGATAAAGCCGGAAGCGTACTGTCGAAAATATCATAGCTTCCAACAGCAGCTCTGACATCTGTATCAAATGTGATCCTGACTGTTCCCTCATCCATGATCCATGGTTCTCTCTCATAATCTACGATTGTTCTCGGCCGCATCATATTACTCATACATTCTATGTAAAATTCCCTGCAAAGATTATACGGACTTTTCAGAAGAAATTCATACTCGCCGGAAAGAATTTTTTGCACCTCATCTTTTGTCAGCGGGGCATCTTCTTTATAAATATAACTGCCGAACTTCTTTTTTCTCTCCAGCTTGATACTTTCAGCACTATAATTATAAATTCGTATCCTGTATTTCTTCCTCATAAGAACGCCGCTTTCCTTTTCTTCATATGCACTGTTCCAGTAATCATCAAAATACAGGCTCCGTATCAGATATCCTCCATTTTCTGCATGAGGATCCAGTTTCATAAGTGGCTTCATCCGAAGATTCAGGACTTCTTTCTCACTGGTACTGATAAGATATTTCCATTCATTACGAAAATGTTCTTTCTTCCTGTCAGCCTTCTTCATAATTGTCTTCCTCTACCGTACTATCTTCTGTTATGTAAAAGCACTTCATACCATAATGCTTTCCTTCGTCTGTTACATAATAATCAAATGCATCCTGCGTTTTTCCAGATGTATTTGTTGCTCTTATTCTCACAAAGTACTGTCCTGCTTCCGGAAGGTCCATCTCAGTTTCCGGAACAGTCAGGGTTGTATTGTGATAGATTACATCCTGAAACAGATAATCTCGCGCAACCTCCACAGAATACGTAATGTCCTCTGCGTCCAGATCATAAGATACATCCCAGTTAAATTTCAACTTATTACCGTCTATTGTCGGAACACCTATATAAAATGGCATTGGTGTTTCCAGGCTTTCCAGATATAACTTATAGTTCTTCTCTATCTCATCAGGAAGTGATGCTACAATCTGATCGTATTGTTCAGATGTAAGCGGTTCATACTCTGCATCAGGCATCGAATATAAATAGGGCTTCAGTACGTTCTTATAGCTCTCTATCTTTGATATGAGCATATCTTTGTTCAGATATTCCCTCAGTTCCAGAATGGCATCATTTAATTTTTCCCGGAAAGACCGTGACTTCAGACACCTTTGAAACAGAACATTTCCCCAGTAATTACTGATTCCCTTTTCCCAACTGCCCTGATCCGAAAAATTCTTTAATTCATATTCCGATCTCATCAGACAGCCATCGTTATCCCAGGCAATAAAGTACCAGATATCTGAATTCAGAGGACTGTATAAATAAACATTTCTGTTCTGTGTGTCTACGTTTCCCATCAGAATCTGAAATGCCATCCAGTAAACAATATTTTCTTCATCAAAATGTTCTTTCAGTACATCTTCAATCCCTATAGAGTAATCATTCAGATCTGTCAGCATATCGATCAATTTGGTATGATCTGAATCCCCTTTTATTTCCAGCATTTTTTCAAAGGCTGTTTTATCATATCCTGCATCATCTTCTTTTTTTATAATATCTTCGTAACGATAGAATTCAAAAGAATTAATCTTATACAATTGTCCGTTTGAATCCAGTCCATGACTCTTTAATGCTGTCTTATTCAGTTGTTCAACCTGTGTATAAATTCCATAATCCTCAAATTTTCCATCTGATTCTTCTGTATTATCCTTTACATACAAATGCACAAACTGTGTACGTAAACCAACCATCTGAGGAATTCCCCTAATCAGATCATATGCCAGCTTATTTCGAAAGCGCATTCCTTCTGTCATATGTTTATTCAGGTTAATGGTTCTCTGTCCTCTCCACGTTCCTTTATTCTTTTTTAACTCAATTTTATAATTTTTTTGTGCATTCTGGCTGGATGTCTGGCCTCTGATCTGAACAGTTGCATTAGGCACGCTTTCTCCATATCCGACTTCCCCTTCTATCGGTCCATTCTCATCTCCCACCTGTAAAAGTCCTGCCACCTGATATCTCTCCACTCCCATATCTTCGTAGTCATAAACAGAATAGCTGTTGATTTCCTTCCATGTATGATATGTATTTTCGGATGAATTTCCCTTAGATACAGTAAGATACATGGTAACAACACTGGTATCATCAGCATTTTCATACAAAGAATCCTTATCTCTTAAATGCATCTCATTGATTTCTTCTTTCTCTGCTTTTTCTGTCTTTACCTGTTCTGTTTCGTTATCTTCCTGTACTGCCTGATCCTGCGAAGAGTTTCCCGCTTTTTCCAGAGTGCAGCCTCCACAGAGAGAAAGGCTGACTAATACTGCACTTATCAGATTTATTTTTTTAATTCCTGTCAACGTTCGTTCTCCTTTCCAGTTTCTCATCCATAAAACATCCGATTCTGGTAAATACCCCCGATTTGTCTTCTGCTACCACCGGCTGTATGCTGAGAATATAATATGGCAGACGTCTGGTATAACGTTCCAGACGGATCATAACTATAAAATAAAACAGTACACATCCTGCCAGAAACCCAAAGCCATAATATACCTGCGGACAAAACAATGAAATCACAGTAAACACAGAAGTTCCCACGGCAAAAATTACAGAAGCAGCCAACGCTCCCCTGTAATCTGTAAAATATAAAAGAAGCAGAAGCATCGTATTTGCAACTGCATAAATGCCGTACCCAACACAAAGTGTCCGGAAATATCCATACATCAGATCATTAAATCCCAAAGGAAGGTACTTCAAAAGACTCTCACCCACTGAAATCGCCAGTGCAGTAGTCAGTAACTGCTTCAAAGCGGTATATTTCAATTCTCTGTTCAGTACATCCAGCATTTCTGTACCGGCCTGCATAATATCCTTAATGGTTCCCCCATCATTGAATAAACTGTAATAATTCCTGTATTTCGGATAAAAATTAACTTCTACAGAAACCACAAAATTTACAGTGGTGATCAGAATTGTCAGAAATGCAATCAATGCCGGTACGTCATGAGACGGTGCCCCATAAAAAAGTCCTTTTACCTGTTTCCCCAGCGGTCCGGCCCACATAATCACAAGGTGAGCAAACAGCCCGATATTAATGCAGAGTCCTGTAAATGCCAGCGGCAGAAACTCATCTGCCCACCTTAAAAATAAGAATGCACTGATATCACTTTGTGGAAAATACTCATACAGTAAAACAACATCCCATAAAAGCATGATCCCATATCCAATGCATACCGCAGCCATCAATGCTTCCACATGGGAAATTCCCAGAAACAGCAATAAAGCTCCCGAAAGAAAAGTAACAGCGATCGCAGCAAGAAAGGATAACATAATTCCTCTGTAATCTTTAATTGCAGTAAGATAACTCATCGCATTCCATGTAACGATCAGTTCTCCAAACAACTCAAAACATAAAAACTTATCTATAAGCCCAACTCCGGAAAATATCAGAAAAATCCCATATATAATTCCTCCTGCAATAAGCATTAAGCCTGTCGAACCCCAGAAAGATGACAGAACAGCCTCATTTTTTTCTTCATAAAGCATATCTGCAATAAATCTTGTTACTACCATTGACAAGAAACTGGTTACCGTCAATGATGCAAGAAGTGTATATGTGATCATGCAGACCAGTAATTCTCTGCTCTGTTTCGGAGCGCCTGTCCTGTCACACAAAAACATAACCCCCAGCAGAAGTACGATACCAAGCAACATGGGACCGGTACAGATAATCCCTGCATATCCATAGGCGCGGAAAGAAGCAAACAGCCCTCTTCTGCTGAACAGTTTTTTGAGTTCAAATCCAATCCCTGCCATATGCTTCCTCCACCTCCCTGTAAAGTTTTCTGTATTCACTGATCATGCGCTCATGCCTGTAATATGCCTTAGTTCTTGCCTGTCCGCTTTTTCCCATTCTGATCCGTCTTCTCCTGGATTCACACATTTTTTCCATAGCGGCAGCAAGTCCATCCCTGTACATAGGCGGAACGCAATAACCGGCACATCCAAAATCATCTCCTTCTTTCCCATTCAGAAGTTCCCGGCAACATCCTACATCAGTGGTTACACATGGGCGTCTGGCTGCAAATGACTCCAACACGGATAATGGCTGTCCTTCTGATATACTGGTAAGGATCGTAAAATCCAGTTTTCTCATATACTGTACAATATCTACCCTTCCTGTAAAAACAAGATTTTTGATATCCAGCTGTTTCACCAGTGCATAACACTCATCTGCATATTCCTCGTCATCTACCCCTCCCAGAATATGAAGTCTCACATTCTCCATTCTGGATGAGAGTTCATAAAATGCATATATCATAGTCTTTATATCTTTAATGGGTGCGAGACGGACTACCGCACCTATGTCTACCCATCCATCTTCCTCTTTCAGAGGAATCTGTGACAACCTGTCATAATTAATACCATTTTCAATTACTCTGCATTTCTCTGCATCACAGCCAATCTGTATTTGCGTAAGCATCGCATTCGTAAATAAACTGGTTACCCGAAAAGCCCTTTTATAAATTGCTTCTGATAACATATAAAAGAAAGAAATCCACTGTTTTTTAAATGATGGGATTACCCATTTTGCCCTGATGATCTCTTCCTCTCTTTCTCTTGTGTATATCCCATGCTCTGTAAGTAATACCGGTCTCCTGTAAACATATCCTCCAAGGCAGGCAAGAAGTCCCCCATATCCTGTTGAAATGGCATGATAGGTATCTGCCAGAGGAACCTCTGAACCCAGAAGATATAAAACCGGAAGCAGCATGGAACGCATTGTATGAAACGCATCCGCAAATGCAATATACGGATATTTTTCCAGACAGCTCTCTGTTAATATATTTAAAAACTGCTCACTTTTCAGAAATGACATCGGATTCATTTTCCGGTCGTGATATAAATGAAACAATACTTCCCAGTCAGGATGACTGCATTCCATCAATTCTCTTAGACTCTTTGTTTCTTCTTCCGAAAAACGATTGATTCTGTGCAGCTGTCCTTTTTGATTTCCATGTTCCTTCAGTTTTAATGCATCATCCAGAAATACCTCATGGACTTCCACCACATTATCCGGCAGTTCATAGACAAATTTTCCACGGTCACATGCATGTGCTCCTATCACCCACAGTACAAACTCATGCTCTTTCATAACAGTGATATACTGATGCATCCATGTCGAAACTCCACCATGCACATACGGATAACAGCCTTCTAAAACCAGACAGATTCTCAATTCTCTCACCTTATTTCTATTTTCACTGATTTCTCTTTTGCCCGAAGCAGATAGAGATTTCCGGTAATATGCGTCAGTTCTCCACCTTCTATATTACCCGGAGTCCCTTCATTCATTCTTATCATAATATAAGCTTCATCATAAAAATTATCCAATTTAAGACTAAGTTCCTGATCTGATATATCCTTATCGATCACCAGCGCCCCATACCGCTGTATTGCGCCTGATAGTTCGGAAGCAGTAAGATTTCTCAGACATGGAGCTGAAGTATACAGCCAATCCATATATTCATCCAGCCGTTTTTTCAGTTTCTTCCATCCCAGTCTGGCACCTCTGTCTTCGTCCAACAGATCATCCGGATGCATAAAATGTGTATTGACAAAATGCATATTCAGTTCAGATACAGCCGCAAGTTCCATATAATCATCAATCACTGCACCGGAAATAATACGGGGCTGTTCCACAATTCCATCTTCTGCGGCTTCAAACTCCTGTGTATATGCCATATCTCCGACAAAATAATTACTTGCAATTGTACGTATCTCCGGAAATTCTTTTACGATCATTTCCCGCCCTTCATCTGACAGCACATTAGACGGCGGTACATAAACAGACAATTCTGTCCCCGGAAACATCTCTTTTCCAAACCGTATCAGCTCCGCCATGGCTTTTTTCATTGCATCATAGCTCTCCCATGTTTTATATGGAAGGATATTTGCATAATCCACATTTGACAGGCTCAATGGCTGATGATTATACCCATGATATCCCAGTTCTCCTCCCTGATGAAGCAGCATATTCCCAAAATACTGAAATCTCTGCACATCTTCCTGTTCCACAACATCTCCGGACACATCATCCTCATAATTATCAATAATAACACCTGTATATTTCACACCGTGTTCCTCTGCCATATCCAGCATATCCGGCCACCAGATATTTGTATAAAACTCTTTGATGCTGAGACCATAATCACGTTTGATATATGTTCCATCTCCACTCGGCACAGGAGATGGAAAATCATCCAGATAAAATACAGATCCATTAAGCACCGGGTAGACCATCACATCTGTCAGCAGGCTATAGGATGCCGCAAAGAATCCTCTTGTGGCTTTTTCACATAATCCAAAATTGTCAACTACAAATTTACCTTTTCCATAACTATTTTCCCAGATAAGCGGAACCTTCTTTTCATCATCTGCCCATGCATAAACCTTCGCTGTTTCTCCAACACTTACTTCCCATGCTGAATCATATGCGTCCGGAATCTGGTAAGATCTTCCCCCTCCAATCATGAAATCATCATCAATATAGATTTTATCTACCAGAACATTTCCATAATCAGAGTCTGTAATTCCCAATTTCTGCTCAATGATCGAAACATATGTATCCTTCTGAAGTGTTAACGCAAAAAGAACACTACCTCCACTTTCTACCCAGTTTCCAATCTTTATAACTGTATCCTTTAACGGATTCAGATCCGACATCAGTACTACTATTGTTTCATAACCTGAAAAATCAGGAACTTCATTTTTTCTGACATCTATCATATCCGCTCCTGTTTTCATATCCATGAAAATTCTTTCAAATTGTTCCCATGCTTCCACACTGTCTGCCTGACTGCTGTCCATCAGCACCAGACAACTGCTCTCAATATTTTTGACTGCCTGTGTTTCAGTTACAACCGTATTCCTGTCCAGATATGCATTCTTCTTAACATCTGCCTGATATTGAATTCCTGAACGCTCTGTCCAAAGCACCACACTAATTGCCAGAAAAACTCCCAGAATAACAGTCAGACCCTTAAATCGAAAAGACTGTAAATATTTTATCATTCCTGCCAAAAAGCCAATGCCTCCTTTCCTTTCGCCGACAGGTAAATATGCTCCTGCTGAATCTGCTCTAATGTTTCCTTTAATTCTTTTCCCTGTTTCAGTTCTACGTAATATCTGATCCTGAGTATCCAGTATTCTTCATTTCTGTGCCACTTCTTATCCATTCTTTCCAGACTTTTAAGAACCTGTTCATACTCCTTCATCTGCATTTGATTCTCAGTCAGACATACATATGTATGAAGATCTTCTTTAAATTTCAGTTTTTTCTTCAGAAGTTTTATATATTGATTTCTTTGCACCAGTTCCATCTGTCCTTCCAGAAGTCCCTGAGATAAATACTCCTGAAGAAAATCACAGTACTCTGAAATAAGCTGTTGATTTTCCGGTTCTTTTGCATATCTGTATTCTATCTTCTGCAGTCTGCTTTCATATTCCTTAGACAGCTCTACCATTCCTGTGATCGCATAATGCACAACCTCTACATCGTCATTCATCCTTGCCTGTTTAAGCATATCGATGTAATTCTCCGGATCATTATTCAATACATTCATAATCAGATCACGCCTCATAGCGGCCTCATCAATAAGAAGCACTTCCTCCAGTGGCACAATATTTCTGTCACTTTCTTCTTTCGGTGCTATAATGCTTCTGTAAATTTCTTCATTGATCTTCATTTTTTCTATTCCGATTTCACGCTTTTTATCCTGGTGAAAAAATATCTGGAAATGCAGAAGCAATACACAGATCATACCCCATACCGGTACAAAGATCACAGGTAATATGAGATACCTCTTCACCTTCAGTAAATGGGAGTTTATTCCTGTCCATACTAAAACACAACAGATAATATGGAATATAATAAAAACAACCCCTGTTATATTCTGTATCATTCTTCAGCTACCCTGCTTTCGTTACGGGTGTCAATCACTCTGCAATGAAGTCCGTTCTTTTCGAGCCTTTCAATTACTATCGGTAACATGGCATCATCCACCTGTGACAGTATCAGATAGAGTTGTCCATCCTCCGATGTTCCCAGTATGTCATTCTCTCTGATTTTATTTTTTAATATCCTGTCTGTTTCCTCCAGTGTCATTTCCGGATTTTCAATCTGCAGCAGAGCATATGATCCTATTTTCTGTTCTTTTATGGAATGAAATAACTTCAGCCTTTCCATAAAATACTCTGTTTTTAATATATGAGTTCCTTCCAGATATTCCCTGTCTCTGACTGCTTCCTGATATTCCAGTGCACGCAGCAGAGAGACTTCTACCAGACCGCATAAAATTTTGATAAGATTCAGATAATACAATGTCATCTGATTACTGGCTGCATCCTGGATAAATACCAGCATTACAAGTTCTTCATTTCTCTTTATCCCTGCAATATATGCCGGATATCCGGCAAGCAGTTCCCTGTTTCTCCAGACCTCACCCTTTTCCAGCGTTTCTATCGCATTCTGATACTCTTCAATCCTTATAGAATTCGGCATTTTTCTGCGAATTTCAGGTGATGACATTTCCATCCTTCCAAAACGTTTCCATGAATCAAGTGAATAAAGTACAATTGTATGATTTTCCAGAACATCTTCCATTACCCTTATGGTTTCCATAAACAGTTTCTGAGGCTGTATCACATCCAGCTTTCTTGTTATATCAAAAATTTTTCCAAAGCTGTCCCTGCTTCCGAGAATCTGCTTCTTATATTGTCTTTTATCCTGAAGCGTCTCCTGATACATTTCCTGCATAAAGAAAAATTTTTCCTTAATCAGTCGGTTTTCTTTTGTTACAAATTCTATATCCTCTTTATTCTTCAGCCTTATATAACCACAGACAGCACCTGCGGCAAAATAAAAAATAAATGGAATCCAGTTAGAAGCCTCATAAAACAAAGTATATATGTTTACATTCTCCTGCCTGTATGCTGCAATCAAAGAACAAGTTTCCAACGCAGCTGCTGATATTCCATAATTAATTCCATAAAGACTTCCCATAAATACAATAAATACAAGTCTCAGGTCAATCATTTTAAACTGAGCATAAGTTCCTGTATATTTGTTTAGAAATTCAAATAAAATAAATCCTGAGATTAATTCCAGAATGTGGATCAGCAAAGTATTTTTTGATATCCAATTCCTGATATTTGCAAAATGTCCGGAATCTGAATCTGATAATTTTTTATACTCCTGATACATCCCGGGAATATCTTCAAAAACAGATATCTTTGGAAACCACCCATATTCATGTCTTATAATCTGATCATCCGGCTGTACCTTATAAATCTGACCGCTGTTCTGATATCTTATATCCAGTTTACCGGGAATTGTCTTTCTGATTTCTTTTTCCAGATCACTGAAACTCTGCCTGAAACAATCCGGAACATTCAGACAGCGTTCTTTTCCCCAATTGTCATATACTTTATAAAGCAGTTCTGCCAGATCATCCATACATAGAAAATAAATATTTTGTTCCGGTGATTCCTCAAAAACAATTTTTCCGCTTTCTTCTGCCTCTGTAAACAGCTTATAAAAAAAGTCCTGGGTGTATACCGCTGAATATAAATGAGGAATTCTCAGAATCTTGGTGTTTATCTGATACATATTTCCATATTCCATAACTACATTTTCTGCTGCGGATACCAGAAGTGTTTTTCCACTTGTAATATTATAAATGCTCTCCTGCCCGGTCAGATACAACATTCTTATTTCCTTATTCTTTTTGCATAACTGAAGTATCTGTCTCAGTTGTTCCAGTTCTCCGGTCATCCTTCCATGCATGGTCAGATAATTAGAAAAATAAACAATTCTTTCAAACTCATATGTTTCGAAAATCTCTTTCAGTTCTTTCTCATCTTTTATGAACGGACGAGATAATATATTCTTGTTTCGATTTGATTTCAGCATCTCATTTCCCAGTACAACTACATCACATTCAGGAAATGATTCTTCTATAAAAGTTTCTGTTACATATCCTGTATTTCCTGCCAACAATACTTCCATATTTATTCACCTCAATAAAGTGAAGTATAACAAAGTTATTTTTTCTTTTCAATATCAGCATCTTTACAGAAAATAGCTTTTTTCTCAACAACTGTTGTCTTGTTCCTGCTGCTGTTCTATGCTAAAATATTTCCAGTATAAAATCATAAACTACAGACAGATCAGTACCCTGACATTTCCGGCACTGATCATATCTGATCATATTATACAAACTGTCAGGAAAGAGGCGATTACATTGAACATTGAAGATTCCTGTATTTCCTGCATTGACACAGACTGGTCCTACCAGCTTGCCAGACGCATGGAAAAAGAGAAAACAAACCCTGTTCTGGGCTATCGTACTGCAGGTTCCGCTGCTGAAACAGCTACAGGAGATATGTTATACAGGGAAATGAAAGCTATCGGACTTACCGATGTAACCAGAGATACATTCTCACTGGACGGATGGGAATTCGAGAAGGCAGTCCTGAAATTTACAGATGATGACGGGCAGGAACACACCTTTCAGATGGGCGGATATCAGACAAATTTCGAGACAGACGGATTTGAAGATTACGAACTCGTTTATCTGGGAAAAGGAACTGCTGCAGATTATGAAGGCATAAACGTAAAAGGAAAGCTGGTTATGGTTGAGATCAACCAGCGAGACGAATGGTGGATCAGCTTCCCTGTTTATCAGGCTTATCTGCGCGGCGCTGCTGCCCTGATCGCAGTTCAGGCAAACGGCTACGGAGAAATCGCAGAGTCTGCGCTGAATGCACAGGATATCGCAGGTCCTGATTTCGCACCTGCATTCTCTCTGTCTCAGGCAGATGCACGTATCCTGAAGCGTTCTCTCCGAAATAAAATTTCCGCCTGCGAAGACAACACCACTGATTCAGAAGATACCCATAACACTCTGGAACAGGATGCTGCTTTATTACGCAGATCCTCATTAAAAGTATCACTGGATGCCCGTTCCAGAGTCATTCCGGACACAACAGCAGGCAATATCACAGGTAAAATACAGGGTACTGAGACAGACTCTATGATCCTGCTGTCTGCACACTATGATTCCTATTTCGATGGATTCCAGGACGATAATGCGGCAGTTGCCATGATGCTCGGCATTGCCCGTTCACTGGTAAAGGGCGGCTATAAGCCTGCCCACACTCTCGTTTTCTGCGCAATGGCTGCCGAGGAATGGGGAATCATTGATTCCAAATACGACTGGTCTACAGGAGCCTACAATCAGGTATTCCGCGTACATCCTGACTGGCAGGGTAAAGTGATCGCAGACCTGAATTTTGAACTTCCTGCACACGCACACAATACACAGGATGCTATCCGCTGTACCTATGAATATGCAGATTTCATCAGACAGTTTACAGACAGCCTGACTGTCCCGAAGGAAGCATATCCTGACGGGATCACGGTTCTCTCTCCCATCGAGACATGGTCTGATGATTTCTCCATGGCAATCGCAGGTATCCCATCCACAGTCAATGATTTCAGCGCCGGGCCCTTCATGCAGAATTATTATCATTCCCAATATGATAATCAGGATGTTTACCAGGAAGCTGTCTATCAGTTTCATCATGAATGCTATCTGAAACTGATCATGGCCATTGACAGACTTGTCCTGCCACCGATGAATTTCAGCAATACCATGAACGCAGTCGCAGAAAGTATCCACGAAAATGCACTCTCATTTGCTGATCCTGAGCAGAATGTTCTGCTCAGAAACCTGCAGACAATTATCGCTTCTGCCGAAAATATTTATGACAAAATCTGCCAGATTAATGCGGAATATGCCACACTTTCAGACTCCGACGCCCGTATTGCTTTCCGCCACAAATGGGAATATGCCGGACTGGAGCTGCTGAAAACTTTCCGCAAGGCACAAGACTATCTGGTACGTCTCAACTGGCAGGATGAAGTAATTTTTCCACAGGAAGCTGCCTCCAAAAATATCCGACAGCTGGAAAAAGCCAGCCGGGCTTTATCCGAGGGAAATATTACAGATGCATTGAAGGCCCTCTATCGAGTAGACAATAATATGTACGCATTTCTCTTCGATGAAGAAGTTTACTATCACTTCACCGAATACATTCTTCACCAGCCAAAAGACCGCCTGATGTGGGGTGCCGGACGTATCATGCATCACGAAAATCTCTACGGGATCGTGCAGAAACTGAAGCAGCGCATGGAAGAAGAAATACCGGAACTCGACAGTGAGATCCGTCGCCTGGAAGCTGCCCTGCGCAGACAGAAGGCTTATTATAAGGATGATATCCGCTACTTAAACACCTCCGTTAATAAGCTGTCTGCGATGTTGGATAACATCTATAATAATCTACTGTCTTTTTAAAAAACATTACCACTCCCGGGAACAGCAATGTTCCCGGCAATAAATAAGGAGATTACTACATACCATGGAAAGTGATAATTTGTACAGAGTACAGGAAGAAGATTTACCACGATTACAGAAACTGTTAACGGTCTGTTTCGCACAGGATCCGCTGTATCATACCCTGATTCCTGATGATGACACCAGAGAAAGACTTCTGCCGGAGCTCTTTTCCTGCGATCTGACGGAGTTCTTTCAGACATGCGAAATTTATTCTGACAGCAGCGAACTGAACAGTATCCTGGTTGTTTCTGACGAAAGCGAACCTTACAATTTTCTGCACTACTGTCTCACAGAGGCCAGAGCTGCACTTACCACTGACGGATGGCTGATCAAAGAAGATCCAAGCCTGAAAACCTTCTGGAATTTCATTCAGGGCAAAGACTACCTGAACTCAAGCTGGACTGATCAGCTTCACCAGACAGAACGTCTCCATGTGATCTACCTTGCGGTAGACCCCGGACACCAGCATCATGGGCTGGCAGAACTTCTGATGGATGAAGTGATAAATTACGCCCAGAAACACAAGATGCTGATTTCTCTGGAAACCCATAATCCCAATAACGTTCCTATTTATGAACACTTCGGATTTAAAACATACGGGATAGTGGAAAAACCTCACTTTGATCTGAAACAATATTGCATGATCCGAGAGGCTACTGTATAATTTGTATCTGTACTGCTCTCGCAATTATTAACATAAAGGCTCCGTAATTGATAAATTAACCTATTTTTCACTTACATTTTTGTCTATTTCTACGTCTAGTAATATTTATACTTTTATATTAAAATAGCATACAGATGTCGGATAAAACTTTTCCACATCTGTTTGTTTATGGTACCATGTGTACTTTTCCGCTACTATTCTTAATTACTGTTAACTGTTCAGAGACATTCCATTCAACGGACTGTTGAACATCCACGATTACCAGAAACAAAAGTATTTACCTGGCAATAAAAATTTTAATAACCCCCAGAGTACACATCACTACACTGATAAGGAGGACTTATAATAATGGTACGAAATGCAATGAGCGCAACAGAATTTTATATTTTACAATATTTATGGACCAGAGAAACACCTGCAACTTTTTCTGAGATTATGGTTCACTTTAATGAGGAAGAAAAGAAAGCATGGAAGAAACAGACAGTAAACACATTTCTTTCCCGTCTGGCACAGAAGGGCTTTTTGAATATTGACAAGAGCGGAAAAAGAGCTATCTATATTCCATCTGTCACCTCAAAGAAATTCTATGAAAATTATGCCCAGGAGATTGTAAAGGATTCTTACAACGGAGCCATCAAAGATTTCATCGCTGCATTTACAGCAGGAAATAAATTAAGCGCAGCTGAGAAAGCTGAATTATTATCTTATATCCAGACACTTTAATCAGAAATGCTCAATAAAAAGGCTGTCATTAACAACAGCCTTTTTTATTTACAGAATTACTATAAATACCGAATCAGAGAAATTACTCAGACTCTTCTATATTTTCCAACGTAAGCTTATGATATGGCGTGCGCACATATTTTCCGTCGACCAACGGAATATCACTCTTATCTCCATCCGTTGCGATTACAAATGCAAGATTCAGCATTTCACGCGCCTGCCCCTCTTTATCATTATAAACCGTTCCAAGCATTTCCTCATTCTTTACAGCCTCAATCCCCTCATCTGTACGGTCGACCAGATTGACACACACCACATCACATCCTTTATCGATCAGGTTTTTCACCTGTTCATTCTGCGTCAGCTGACTCTGTGATGCATCCAGGATTTCCAGATTGATTGCCACACCGCTGGATTCCTCTTGCCAATGATTTTTTCAGGTTATATTTTTTCTATTGTGATTTTTTCATATTACTTCCTATTACATAATGTTCGGATCAAAAGGTATTTTTCCCCTAACTTGATACCCACGAATTACTCCGCACTTTGCAGCTCCCGCAATTTTATTATATGTTTATATATATACAGCATAAAAGCCACTCTACAGATTATTCATCCAAAGAGTGGCCATCCTTATTTTTATCAGATACTTATGGTAAGTATACCCGTATATTCATTTTTACACAAAAAAACCAGCTAACTGTTAGCTGGTTTCTCATTGTACCTTCAAAACTACATACATGTTGACATTTCCTTGAGATTCATTCTTCCTGCGATTCTTGGTCAAGCCCTCACCCGATTAGTAACAGTCAGCTCCATGCATTGCTGCACTTCCACCTCTGCCCTATCTACCTCG
>NZ_JADPGO010000019.1:0-74457 GCF_015668165.1 Blautia sp. 1001283B150304_161114_C9
TTCCAGGCATCTATAAATCTCAAGACTTATGGAGAAAAATTTGCAGGCTGACACTGAAACGTTAATGCAAATATGTACGGATACGTTAGTCCGGAATTTACGCCTATGGAGAGTACAGGAACTTGTGAGTAGATTGATATTTATATCATCAAAAGCATACTCGTTGAAGTAGGAATGGAACATAGAAGTTTATAACTTTTTATAAGTTTTCAGTAACGGCAGAAGATGCTGACAGAACAGAAATTTGACATTATCTGAAAAAGGAGGATTTTTAAGTGATCAATAATATTAGTGATTAAATGTGTTAAAATATGCTCATGGAGGTATTGCTATGAACACATCGAATATCACTAATTATAAACCAAAAGATTTTGCTGAATTATTAGGTGTCTCTGTGAAAACATTACAGCGTTGGGACAGGGAAGGAACGCTAAAAGCAAATCGAACTCCAACTGACAGGCGTTATTATACTTACAATCAATATCTTCAATTCAAAGGCATAGATACAGAGAATGATACTCGACAAATTGTTATTTATGCAAGAGTTTCTACAAGAGATCAAAAGGATGATTTACAGGATCAGGTATCGTTTTTACGTCAATTCTGTAATGCCAGAGGAGTGATTGTAGACCAATGTATTGAATAGTATGGCAGTGGTTTAAACTATAACCGCAAAAAGTGGAATCAGCTGTTAGATGAAGTGATGGAACAAACAATTAAAACCATCATAGTTACACATAAAGACAGATTTATCAGATTTGGATATGACTGGTTTGAAAAATTCTGTATGAAGTTCAACACAACTATAGTGAACAATGAAGAACTATCACCGCAAGAAGAACTTGTACAGGATATTGTATCTATACTTCATGTTTTTTCCTGCAGATTGTATGGACTTCGTAAGTATAAAAAACAAATAGAAAGGGATGAAGAGATTGCTAAAGAGCTTCAAGACGGAAATCAATCCAACTGAAGAACAGAAAGCCAGGATCCGCAGGACGATAGGCACTTGCCGATATGTCTATAACTTCTACCTTGGTCACAACAAAGCTCTGCATGATAATGGTGAAAAGTTTATGACTGGTAAGGACTTTAGTCTATGGCTTAACAACAAATACATTCCAGATAATCCTGACAAAACATGGATCAGGGAAGTGTATTCAAAAGCCGTAAAAAAGTCTATCGAAGATGGATGTACTGCTTTTACAAGATTTTTTAAACATCAGAGTGATTTTCCTAAATTTAAAAAGAAAGGTAAATCTGATGTGAAGATGTATTTCGTCAGAAATAACCCAAAGGATTGTCAATGCGAAAGGCACAGACTTAAGATTCCAACCTTGGGATGGGTCCGCATCAAAGAAAAAGGATATATCCCAACAACAAAGGATGGATATATGATCAAAAGTGGTACAGTGTCTGTTAAGGCTGGCAGATTTTATGTTTCTGTTCTTGTAGAGATTCCTGATATCAATATCGACAATAACTCAAACGAGGGAATCGGTATAGACCTTGGACTAAAAGATTTTGCCATTGTTTCAAATGGAAAGACATACAGGAACATCAACAAATCGGCAGGATTAAAGAAACTTGAAAAACAACTGATCCGGGAACAGAGAAGTCTTTCCCGAAAGTATGAAAATTTAAAGAAAGGAGAGTCCACTCAAAGAGCAAATATACAGAAACAAAAGCTTAAGGTACAAAAACTTCATCATAAAATGGATAATATCCGTACTGATTACATTAACAAGACGATCGCTGAGATAGTGAAAACCAAACCATCTTACATAACGATTGAAGATTTAAATGTAAAAGGAATGATGAAAAACAGGTGTCTTTCAAAAGCTGTTGCATCTCAGAAGTTTTATGAATTTAGAACAAGGCTTAAAGCCAAGTGTGATGAAAACGGCATTGAATTAAGGGTAGCAGATAGATTTTATCCGTCTTCAAAGACCTGTCACCATTGTGGTTCTGTCAAAAAAAATTTAAAGCTTTCAGATAGAATTTACAGATGTGAATGTGGCTATGTTGCAGACAGGGACTTCAATGCGGCACTTAATTTAAAAGATGCTAAAACTTACAAGATTGCATGATTAAAAGCAAATGTAAGTATGTACCGAAGGCTGTTTCGGGAATTAACGACTGTGGAGTGTACAAGAACCTGTGAGTAGCGTATTGTTTGCAATCGTCAAAACATACACAATGAAGCAGTAAGAAGTATTCGTGAGAACTTCAATTTCTCGATGCGTTTGAGTATATTTAAACACATTTTGAGTGGCAGAGAGAAAATGAGTCTGAAAATTGAAAAGAAAAATGAAGGAACAAAAGATACGGTATTTTTGACCGGGAGATTAGATACAGCAACTGCACCTGAATTGGATACTTTTGCCGAGAAAGAGTTGATCAATACTCAGGAACTTGTATTGGATTTTGCAGGGCTTGAATATATTTCATCAGCCGGCCTGCGTGTTATTCTGAAAATGCAGAAATTTATGAATGTAAAAGGAACTATGAAATTGATTCATGTGAGTGATATCATACAGGATGTATTCGATATTACGGGATTTGCAGACATACTGTCAATCGAATGACTGTGGCTGTAAAGATACAGAACTGCACAGCGAAAAGGAGGATTCTATCTATCTGAACTGAATGAAGGAAGGAGAGGTGGATTTGAAAAGTATTACAGAAGAAGCAAAAATAGAGAATATAGCGGTAATTACAGATTTTGTAAATTCCATACTGGAAGCAAATGGATGTTCTGCAAAAGTACAGATGGAGATAGATATTGCGATAGATGAGATATTTGGCAATATTGCCTATTATGCTTATACGCCAAAAACTGGAGAGGCAACTGTACAGGTTGAAATAAAGAATTTTCCTGAAAGACTGGAACTGACGTTTATAGACAAAGGCATTCCTTATAATCCATTAGAAAATAAAGATCCGGATGTTACCCTGGATATAGAAAAAAGAAAAATCGGGGGGCTTGGAATTTTTCTGGTTAAGGAAATGATGGATGAAGTTTCATATGAATATGCAGACGGACAAAATATATTGAAATTAAAAAAGAATTTATAGATTTCATACATTGTAAGTGTATATTGCTATTCATGAACTTTTGAATAACTGCGCGTCGCATTATAGTTACTGTGGAGTGGACAGCAGCGATTTATGTGCTCATATGTTGCAAAATGACAGAAAAGAGGAGTTTTTGCGCATGACAATTCGGAAAATGTATGATATGATGAACTTATAAATATCAATTTGTAACTGTAAAAATATTATATTGTAAAAAAACACACATAATTACCCACAAAATAAGAAATTTAGACGCAAGAGCGTTCGAGAAATCAACTTGTCGGCACACTAACAGGAAATATGGGTAGAAAATATCTGTAAGAAATATGTATAAAATAATATGTAATCAGGAAGGAGATATAAATTATGGGATTGATCAAAGCAGCAGCCGGTGCATTTGGCGGAACAATGGCAGATCAGTGGAAGGAGTTTTTTTACTGCGATGCAATAGATAAAGATGTTCTGGTTGTAAAGGGTGAGAAGAGAGTAGGCGGACGTTCTTCCAACAAAAAAGGCAGTGATAATATTATTTCAAGCGGTTCCGGAATTGCTGTTGCAGATGGTCAGTGTATGATCATCGTAGAACAGGGAAAGGTTGTGGAGGTTTGTGCAGAACCCGGACAGTTTACCTATGATGCATCCACAGAACCAAGTATTTTTGCCGGAAGTCTGGGAGAGGGGATCCACAGGACTTTTGATACAGTAAAGAAGCGTTTTACATTTGGCGGCGATACAGGCAAAGACCAGAGGGTTTATTATTTTAATACAAAAGAACTGGTAGATAATAAATTCGGAACAGCAAATCCAATCCCATTCCGGGTAGTTGACAGAAATATCGGTCTTGACATAGATGTATCTGTGCGCTGTAATGGAGTATATTCTTATAAGATTGTCGATCCGCTCCTGTTTTATACAAATGTGTGCGGAAATGTTGAACAGCAGTATGACAGAGAAGAAATTGAAGTTCAGTTAAAGACAGAATTTGTAAGTGCTCTTCAGCCTGCATTTGCAAAAATCTCAGAACTTCAGATCCGTCCAAGTGCCATTCCGGGACATGTTCTGGAATTATGCGATGCCATGAATGAAGCCCTTACGAAAAAATGGCAGCAGACCAGAGGTCTTGCGGTTGTTTCCATTGCCATGAATCCTGTGACTCTTCCGGAAGAGGATGCACAGCTTATCAAAGATGCACAGAAGAATGCCATTCTCAGAGATCCGACTATGGCAGCAGCGACACTTGCCGGTGCTCAGGCAGATGCAATGAAATCAGCAGCCTCCAACACTGCAGGTGCTATGACCGGATTTATGGGAATGGGCATGGCAGGCCAGGCAGGTGGAGCGAATATGCAGAATCTCTATCAGATGGGGGCACAGCAGCAGGCAGCACAGAATATGCAGCCGGCATCCGGGGCAGGAACATGGAAATGTGAATGTGGTGCAGAGAATACAGGAAAATTCTGCTCTGAATGTGGTAAACCGAAACCGCAGCGGGAAGAGTGGATATGCAGCTGCGGCGCAGTAAATACCGGTAAATTCTGTTCTGAATGCGGAAGCCCAAGACCGACCGGAAAGTGGACATGTAGCTGTGGTGCGGTAAATACAGGAAAGTTCTGTGCAGAATGTGGAAAGCCAAGACAGTAAAATACAGCAGGGGGAGAAATGTCTATGTCTGATCTGAGAGAATATAAATGCCCTGCCTGTGGCGGTGCAATAGAATTTGACAGTAAGTCCCAGAAAATGAAGTGTCCATACTGTGATACAGAATTTGAACTTGAGACATTAAAAGAACTGGATGCGCAGATGGAGCGTGAAGCCGGACAGCAGGATGATCTGTCAGGATGGCAGACAGATGCCGGTGGAGAATGGCAGGAAGGTGAGACAGATGGAATGAATGTCTATACCTGTCAGTCCTGTGGTGGTGAGATTATCGCAGATGAGAATACAGGAGCATCAAATTGTCCGTATTGTGGAAATCCCGTAATTATGACAGAGAAGTTTAAAGGTGCATTAAGGCCGGATCTGGTGATTCCGTTCAAATTGGATAAGAAAGCGGCAAAAGAAGCATATTACAGGCATATTAAGGGAAGAACATTTTTGCCAAAAGCATTTCGCAGGGAAAATCATATTGATGAGATTAAGGGGCTGTATGTTCCGTTCTGGCTTTTTGACGGGGATGTTGATGCTGATGTGCGTTATAAGGCGACAAAGGTAAGAATGTGGAGTGACCATGATTATGATTATACGGAGACCAGCTACTATTCTGTGGAGCGAAGCGGAGAGATGACATTCGTTTCTGTACCTGTAGATGGATCAGAAAAGATGGCAGATGATTTGATGGAATCCATTGAACCATTTAAAATTTCAGAGTCTGTGGATTTTCAGACCGCATATCTTTCCGGATATCTGGCAGATAAGTATGATGTCAGTGAAAAAGAGAGCATCAACAGGGCACATGACCGTATGAAAAAGAGCGCAGAGGAAGTACTGGCAGATACAGTGAAGGGTTATGCTTCTGTTGTTCCCGAAAATACAAACGTAAATATTTCAGGCGGAAAAGCACAGTATGCACTGTATCCGGTATGGATTCTGAATACAACATGGAAAGATAAGAAATATATATTTGCAATGAACGGACAAACCGGAAAAATGACAGGAGACCTTCCGATTGACAGGGGAATTTATTTGAAATGGCTTGCCGGACTGACCGCTGTATTTACGGTTGTTTTGTGCCTTGCCGGACTGCTGATTTTTTAGGGGAGGACGAAAGATATGCTGAAGAAAAAGATCATACCTGTATTTCTGGCTTCTGTTCTTACTGTATCAGGTACAACAGGATTTGTGACGGAAGCATTTTCAGAAAATGTTTATGCGGCAGAAGAAGTGCATACAGAAAGGCTGGCAGATTTTGCAGATCTGTTAGATGATGGGCAGAAAGAAGAACTGGAGGCGAAACTGGATCAGGTCAGCGAGGACTACGGCTGTGATGTTGTGGTTGTCACAGAGGAGACTCTGGATGGTGCAGTTCCGCAGGATTATGCAGACGATTTCTTTGATTATAATGACTATGGCATGGGAGAGGACAAGAGTGGTATATTGTTTTTGATAACCATGTCAGAACGTAAGCGGTGTATCTCCACACATGGAGAGGCTATTCAGATTTTTACTGATGCAGGACAGGAATATATGACGGATAACTTTGTGTCATATTTATCCGATGGTGAGTATTATGAGGGCTTTATGAAGTTTGCTGATCTGTGCGAAGAATTTATCATTCAGGCACAGAGCGGAGAACCGTACGATGTAGAAAATCTGCCGGAGGAAACCATCCCTTTTTATATGATATTTCTCATTTCGCTTGTGGTCGGATTTGTGATCGCGCTGATCGTAACCGGAGTAATGAGAAGCCGGATGAAGACTGTACATATGAAGCCGGATGCAGCAGATTATATGAAAGACGGAAGTCTTCATATTAACAGAAGCCGGGATATATTTCTGTATCATCAGGTCACACGTACGGCGAAGCCGAAGGAAGAAAGTTCCGGTGGCGGTGGAAGCAGTACCCACACAAGTTCTTCGGGTGAGACGCATGGGGGTTCCAGTGGATCATTTTAACTGACTGGCATGACATATAAAAATCCTGATCTTTTATATTATTTTATGGGATAACCATAAAATGACAGGAAAGATTGGGATTTTATTTTGCGCAAAATTACGGATACCGGTTGCAAGACATCAGAGAATATGATACAGTACAAGGTGGTTTGTTTTGTGTAGAGACAGTTGTCCGGCAAAAAGAAAATAAACTGCGAAGCGGATTGCAAATATCCGCCTGACGATAACAGATTTCTGCACAAAAGAATTATAAAATGAAATAAAAAACAGAAATAATGGAGAGGACATGAAAAAATACGTTGATAATTTTATGCAATACCGGTTTCTTTTGTCAGAACTGGTAAAAAAAGGGATTAAGCTGAAATACAGACGTTCTTATCTGGGAATGATATGGTCTATGTTGGAGCCGTTGCTTACCATGATCGTGCTTACAATTGTATTTGGTACTTTGTATGGGAATACAGACAGGACCTTTCCTGTATATATCCTGACCGGACGACTCCTGTACAGTTTCTTTTCACAGTCCACCAAGGCCGCTTTGAAATCTATACGTCAGAACTCGGCAATGATCAAAAAGGTATATGTACCCAAATATTTGTATCCGCTGTCCAGTGTGCTTTTTAACTATGTGATCTTTCTGATCTCACTGATCGTACTGGCAATGGTGAGTGTGATACTTGGTGTAAAGCCTACGTTCTATCTGCTTCAGGCACCAATCGCACTGATACTGATTCTTATTATGTCATATGGATGCGGAATGATCCTGGCAACAATAGGTGTATTTTTCAGAGATATGGAATATCTCTGGTCTGTAGCACTTATGCTGGTTATGTATACATGTGCGATTTTCTATTATCCTGAAAAGCTTTTGAAGAGTGGATGGGCATGGATACTGAAATATAACCCATTGTATTGTGTGATTGATATTTTCAGATGTTCAGTATTTGGAAAAGCAATGAATATTCATTATTTTGCATATGCACTTATCTTTTCCGTTGTGGCAATGGTGATTGGATTATTCTGCTTCAAGAAGAAACAGGATGATTTTATTCTTTACATCTGAGAACTGAGACAGAAAGCTGCAGGGCAGCGGAACGAATTATTTTTGAAAAATAAGGAGAAAAAATGAGCAAACAACCAGCGATTATTGTTGATAATGTGAGTATGAAATTTAATCTCAGCAAAGAGAAAGTAGACAGTCTGAAAGATTATATTATCAAGTCAATTAAAAAAGAGATTAAATATAATGAATTCTGGGCTTTGCAGAATGTGAGCTTTACAGTGGAAAAAGGAGACAGGGTAGGAATCCTCGGACTGAATGGTGCAGGAAAGAGTACTCTTCTTAAGGTTATCGCAGGCGTTTTCAAACCAACAGAAGGTTCAGTTACAAAACATGGGAAGATGGTTCCGCTTCTGGAACTGGGTGCAGGATTTGATCAACAGTATACAGGAAAGGAAAATATTTATCTTTACGGAGCAATGCTTGGATATTCCAAAGAATTTATTGATGAGAAGTATGATGAGATCGTGAAATTTTCCGAATTGAAGGATTTTATTGATGTGCCGATCAAGAACTATTCATCAGGTATGAAATCCAGACTTGGATTTTCGATTGCTACAGTGGTTTCTCCCAAAATTCTGATATTGGACGAGGTATTATCTGTGGGTGATGCGAAATTCCGTAAGAAGAGTGAGAAGAAAGTACTCAGCATGTTTGATTCGGGTGTAACAGTGTTGTTTGTCTCTCATTCTCTGGCGCAGGTTCAGAGAATCTGTAATAAGGCGATGATCCTTGAAAAAGGAAAACTGATCGCTTACGGAGATATTGATACGATTTCTGAACAGTATGAGAAAATGACTAACTGACAGAGAAAAAATTTAAGAAGTCAGAAATATCCGGAGGAGTATATGACAAACGGATTAAAAAAAGAAGATTCAGCAGCTTTAAAAGGTCTTGCAGTGTTACTGCTGATCTTTCACCACTGCTACCGTCTTGCAGACAGAATCGAAAGATATCAGGTGGATCTGTGCGGGCTGACAACAGAACAGCTTGTTGCTATTGCGGAATGCTGTAAGATCTGCGTGGCAATATTTGCATTTGTATCCGGTTACGGGCTGATGTATGGATATTCGGCTAAAATGAAAAATAAAGAAAAGTATGCAGTATCAGAATGGATATCCGGACATCTTCTTTCCACTATGTCCGGATTCTGGTTTACTGCAGCTGTATCCTATCTTATTTACTTTGGATTTGGACTTAAGGATCCGAGCAAGTGGGGAGAAACCTTTTATGAAAGAGGATTCGCCGTATTTGCAGATATACTGGGAATCTCCAGACTTTTGGAGACTGAAAGTCTTAACGGGGCATGGTGGTATATGAGTGCTGCGTTTGTATTTATTATATTGCTTCCTCTGTTAGATGGGACGATTGAGAAATTTGGAGGCATATTCTGTATTGCAGTTATCTTTTTGCTTCCGAGAATTTTAGGTATTGGATTTCAGGGAGGCTCAAAGCCATATTCATTTCTTTTGATATTTGTGGCAGGAATGTTATGCTGTAAATATAATTTCTTTCAAAAATTGCATGAATACAGGCGGAAAAAATTAAAATTCATCTGTTTGTCTGCTTTACTGTGTGCCGGCCTTTTCCTGTACCATAAAATCGACCTGAAAATTTTCTGGGAATTTCGGTATGCACTTGTTCCATTCCTGCTGATTCTCTTTTGCGTTGAATATTTGTTCAGGATTACGCCTGTATCCTTGTTCCTTCAGTATCTGGGCAAGCATTCCATGAACATTTGGCTGGTACATACATTTGTGAGAGATTCTCTGGGAAAATATGTATTTGCATTAAAAAAATTCTGGCTGATTCCTGTTGCAGTTCTTGTGATTTCGCTGGGAATCAGTTACTGCCTGGATTTTCTTAAGAAGATTACAGGATATCAGAAATTGATACGGCTGTTAAAGAAAAAGGTGACGGAACATTATGCGGTACGGGAATGATTTTTCGAGAGGATCGCAATAGGATTCAGAGTGGACAATAGTGACGGATGGGAGAGCGTATCATGAAAATACTGCAGATTGGAATGGGAAATGTTGCCGGAGGTCTGGAAGCATTTGTGATGAATTACTATAGAGTTCTGGTGCATATGGATATACAGTTTGATTTTGTGTGTATGTATGATAAAATTGCATATGAAGAGGAAATCAGGAAACTGGGTGGAAGGATCTACTATATTCCAAATGTAAAAAAGAACTATCAGGGCTATATAAAAGAACTGAAAAAAATATTAAAAGAAACAAAATATGATGCAGTACATGTAAATATGCTTTCAGCTGCAAATATTGTTCCGTTACGTGTGGCTCATACAATGAAAGTGCCAAAGATAATTGCGCACAGCCACAGCTCTTCCTGTCCCGGACTGATCAGAAAAATCATGGACAACTGGAACAGACCAAAGATTGCAAAATATGCTACTGACAGGATTGCATGCGGAGAAATGGCGGGCAGGTGGCTGTTTGGAGATAAAGCTTTCCAAAGCGGTCAGGTTACGTTGATCAATAATGCCATTCAGGCAGAGAAGTTCAGTTTTTCAGAAAAAGACAGAGATTCACTCAGAAAGGAACTGGGATGGGAAAATAAAACAGTGATCGGTCATGTAGGAAGATTTGATATTCCGAAGAATCATGACAGAATGCTTGATATTTTCCAACAGATCGTTTCCGAAAAAAAAGATGTGATGCTGTGTCTGGTAGGTCCAAAGGAAGGTCTGTACAAAGAGATAAAAGAGAAAACAGTGCAGAAAGGACTGGAAGATAAGGTATATTTTGCCGGTAAACAGGAGAATATCCGCAGGTATTTATCTGCTATGGATGTTTTTCTGTTTCCGTCTGTTTTTGAGGGTGTGCCATTTGCGCTTATTGAAGCCCAGGCAAATGGACTTGCCTGCGTAATGTCAGAGGCGGTGTCTGAGGAGGCAGTTGTTTTTCCTGAGAGAGTCAGACGGCTGTCACTTGACAGAGATAATATACAGTGGGCGGCAGCAGTGATGGCAATGAGTTCTATGAACAGAGAAGCGGCTGATCTGATAAAGATGCGGCTGTCAGATGCGCATTTTAACATTGAGACAGAGGCAAAACGTTTGAAAGATTTATATTATCATACGAGGTAAATTACAGATGGACAAGATTGATTTTGTATTGCCATGGGTGGATGGATCAGACTCAGCCTGGATAAAGCAGAGAAATGAGTATCTGGGAATTAAAAATGACCAGACACAGGACAGCAGATTTCGGGACTGGGAAAATCTGCAGTACTGGTTCAGAGGTGTTGAAAAGTTTGCTCCATGGGTGAATCATATATATTTTGTGACATGGGGGCATATCCCTTCATGGCTGAATACAGATCATCCGAAGCTGACAGTTGTAAAACACGAGGATTATATTCCGAAGCAGTATCTGCCCACATTCAGCAGTCATCCCATTGAACTGAATATGCATCGGATCCGAGGTTTATCCGAACAGTTTGTATATTTTAATGATGATACCTTCATCATAAATAAAATGGAACCGGAAGACTTTTTCAGAAATGGTCTTCCAAGAGACTATTGTATAGAAACAGCGTTGGTACAGGATGATATCAATAATCCGTTTGCCTGCATTCTTATGAACAATGCGGCACTTGTAAATATGCATTATTCAAAGAGAGAAGTGATTGGCAGAAACTGGAAAAAATGGTTTCATCCTGCATATGGAAAAATGGTATTCAGAAATATGCTGATGCTTCCGTACAGGGAGTTTTCCAGTTTTAAATATTCTCATATCTCAAGCTCTTTTTTGAAGAGTACCTTTGAAGAAGTGTGGAGGGAAGAAGGCGAAGTGCTGGACAGAGTATGCAGGACACGATTCCGTTCTCCGGGGGATGTAAATCAGTATGTGATGAAATACTGGCAGTATATGGAGGGAAAATATGAACCTCAATCACCGAAAATCGGGAAATTTTTTACCATAGGTCTTCACGACCGGCAGATACATGATGTACTCAGAAATCAGAAGTGTAAAATATTGTGTATAAATGATACGGAAAATATAGGAGATTTCAGACAACAGAAAAGAAATATCAAAGATTCTTTTGAGAGTATCCTTCCCGAAAAGTCTGCATTTGAATTATCTTACAAAGATTCCGGAGGCATGTATGACAAAAAGTGCGATTAAAAAACATACGGAAAGGTTGGGCTTTTTCGGAATGATCCTGCACTATATCGGTCGTTTTATGACAAAAACAGAGCAGCAGGTCATTGGAAAGCTGACTGTGCGTTTTGGAAAAGTAAAGAAAAACCGGCTTGTGTTTAAAAATCGGGAAATGATGGACTGCACAGATAATCCGGAAGCTTTTTATGAATATCTTATAAGTTCCGGGTATAATAAAAAATATGAGATCATCTGGCTGGTCTCTGAAAAAAGAAAATTCAGAAATCAGAATACCGGAAATGTAAAATTTGTAACTGCTGAAAATAAATATGGATGGAGCAGTCCGCTGGCATATTATTATGGTGCTACAGCCGGATTTTTCTTTTATTCTCATAACAGTGCAGGACTGAACAGGTATCGGTGTAAAGGACAGACAGTTGTAAATCTGTGGCATGGGTGCGGTTATAAAGATGCAGAGCAGGGAAAGAAAAAACAGAATATAAAGCCTGATTTTGACTATGCACTTGTTCCCGGACCGGTATTTGTGAAAACGAAATCCGGACTATGGAACTGCGAACCGGACAGGCTGTTAATGATGGGATATCCCAGATATGACTGGATGCTGCATCCGTCAATGAGTAAGGATGAAATTCTGGACAGTCTGTTCGGATGGAAAGGGAAAAAAGTTGTTCTGTGGATGCCGACTTTCAGAAAAAGTGATCTGGGAGGGTGTGCGGAAAATGAGATTGAGCTTCCCTGTCAGCTTCCGGCAATACAGGATATGAACGAGCTGAAAGAACTGGACAGTTATCTAAGGGAGCAGGAGATTATTCTGATCATAAAGAAGCATCCGCTTCAGACGGAATGGGATGAGAATGAACAGGAGTTTACCAATATACGTTATGTTGCGGAAGCCCTGTTGGAGAAAAAACAGATAAAACTTTATGAACTGATAGGGATCAGCGACGGTCTGCTCTCTGATTACTCGTCAGTGGCAGTAGATTATCTGCTGTTGGACAGACCGCTTGGATATGTGCTTGCGGATTACAATATATATAAAGAAAAAAGGGGATTTGTATTTGAAGATCCGCTGGAATATATGCCGGGTGAGAAAATCTATAATGCCTGTGATATCAGAAAATTTATGAAACATCTGACTGATGGAACAGACAGTTACCGGCAGGAGAGAGCAAAGAATCTGAAACAGATGCACAATAAAACAGAAAACTATTGCAAAAGGCTTGCAGATTATTTACAATTGTAGCTGTTATATGAATGCGAAGAGAACAGTTATCTATTAATGCAATAAAACAGGGAGAATGTAATGGAGAAAAAAATAGGATATACACAGGGAACCTTTGATATGTTTCATATAGGACATCTGAACCTGATCAGAAATGCAAAAAAACATTGCGATTATCTGATTGTCGGTGTGAATGCGGATGATCTGGTAGAGTCATATAAAAACAAAAGACCGATCGTTCCGCTGGAAGAAAGGGCAGAGATTGTACGGGCCATCAGATATGTTGATGAGGTGATCGTGACGACAACCCTGGACAAAAAGCAGGTATGGGAAAAAGTCCACTTTAATGAAATCTATATCGGAGATGACTGGAAGGGCAATGCACGTTGGGAGAAGACTGGAAAAGAAATGGAAGAGCTGGGCGCTAAGCTGGTATTTCTGCCATATACCAAAGATACATCCTCAACGATGCTTCGTGAGAAATTAAAAGAATTCTAGGGAGCCAGATATGAAAAAAAGAATAAAAAAGAAAATAAAAAAACTGAAAAAATCCATTAACAAGATTAACAAGGTCAGAGTTCAAAAGGGAAGAAAAGCCATGTTGCAGGAGACATGGGCAACTGTGACCTATGGATTATATGATAATCGCAAGATCAGACGCCTTAAGAAATTCCCCCCTGCACTTGTAGAGAATAGAATGCTCTTTGAAACAAATGATGATTTTACGGATAATGGTCGTGCTTTGTTTGACTATCTTATTGAGAAAGGATACAACAAAAAGTATGAGATTGTATGGCTGGTCCATGAACCGTCTAAATATAAAGAATATCAGTTTGAAAATGTGAAATTTGTGCAGAACTTTAAGAAAGGTTCCACGATCCGAAGAGCAGAAGCATATAAATATGCACTGACATCAAAATATATTTTTTACACCCAGGCTTTTAACTGGATTGGTATGTCGAGAAGAAATCAGCTCTTTATCGATCTCTGGCATGGCTGTGGTTACAAGGCAAATAAGAACGGGCGTAAGGTTTTCTTTGATTATTGTCTGGTACCGGGGGACATTTTCATTAAGACCAAAATGGAATTTTTTGGATGTACTTCCAAAAAACTGCTCTCGTTTGGATATCCCCGTTATGATATGATGCTTAAGGGCAGTGAACGTGCAGATGAATATAAAAAGAAACTTCTGAAGGAAACAGACAGCGAGAAACTGATCCTGTGGATGCCAACCTACAGACATGCTTCCAGTGAGCGTCTGAACGAGGAAACCTTAAATAATGAATTCAATATTCCTATCATTGATGATGCAGATAAGCTTCTGGAACTGAATAAGTTCTGTAAGGAGAATCATATTCTTATTGTTATCAAGAAGCATTACCTTCAGGTACCTTATGATTTTGGTGAGAATGTCCTTACCAATATTGTTTATCTGGAGAACAGAGATCTTGCGGATAACGGACTGCAGCTTTATGAGTTTATCAACTGTTCGGATGCGCTGGTTTCTGACTATTCTTCTGTTGCGATCGATTATCTGCTGTTAGACAGACCGCTTGGATTCACACTGGATGATTATGAGGCTTATACGGAATCCAGAGGATGGGTGTTTGATGATCCGCTGGAATATATGCCTGGCGAACATATGTATAATATGCAGGATTTTGAGAATTTCATCCTGGATATTAAAAACGGAAAAGATAATTATAAAGAACAGCGTGCCAGTGTAAGAGCAAAAACACATAATGTGTGTGACAATTACTGCCAGCGTGTGTTGGATTATTTTAACATTACAATGTAATGATATTATAGCAATTCTATAAATTACTGCAAACAATCCAGTCCATCATAGCGTGAAGTCCTGCGTCAGATATCTTTGCCGTGCGTCAGCACGCCTGCAGATATCTTCCTTGTCCTTCACACTCTGCTGAACTGTCTTGATTGCATTATTTTATGGAATTGCTATAGGATACAGATATCAGAAAGTCATAACAGGAGAAAAAGATAAATGAAAATATGTATTTGGTGCACCAAGATATTTGATCTTGGCGGAACTAAGCGAGTTGTCACACTTCTTGCGAATGAACTTGTAAAAGAGCATGATGTGACGATCATGGTATATCAGGACAGATTTAAAGAAGACCGGAATATGTATCATATGAGTGAGGATATCAAGGTTGACTTTATTGATAATAATGAGTTTGTCAATCGACATCATACACCGGCTTTCTGCTGGCGTTATCTTGTTCAGAAACTGAATGCCAAATATGGGATTTTTAATAAAGAAAAATATAATGATATTCTGGCAGATGCGATTTTCCCGAAAAAGACCAGAGAAAAATGGGTAAAATATTTAAATGAGCAGAATTATGATATTATTATCACAACTGCAAGTTTAAGCCTTCGTCTGGGTATGCTGGCGCCGGAGCTGAATGCAAAGACAATCGGATGGCAGCATAACTGTTATGCCGGATATCTTGATGTTCCTAATGTCGTATTTTGGAAACAGGAATGTCTGCTCCAGGAATATCTGCCGAAGCTGGACAGATACATTGTTCTCAGTGACTATGATAAGCGCGATTACAAAAAATTTCTGGATATTGATACAGAAGTTAAAATTAATCCCCGAAGCTTCGTGAGTGAGAGAAAATGCGACCCAAAATCCAAGCGTTTCCTTATGGCTACACGATTTGTATATGCCAAGGGTCTTGATCTGATGATGGAATCTTTTGAAGAGTTCTGTAAGCAGGATGATGAATGGCAGCTGGATATTATCGGAGCCGGTGATCTCTGGAATCAGATTGTGGCGGATGCAAAGAGACGTGGTATTGAGGACAGAGTTAATTTTGTCGGTTATACAAATGAGCCGGAGAAGTATTACCTGAATTCTTCTGTTTTCCTTCTTCCGTCCAGGTGGGAAGGATGGCCGATGGTTATCATGGAAGCCTTTGAATTTGGTCTTCCTGTCATCGCATTCCATACAGGAGCGATGGATCTGATCATCGATGATGGAAAAACAGGATACCTGCCGGAAGCTTTTGATACAAAGAAATTTACAGATGCGATGCTGAAGCTGGCACATGATGAAGAACTCCGCAGAGAGATGTCCAGAAATGCAATCTGGAAATCTGAAGATTTTGCCATTGAGAAGGCAGTTAAAGAGTGGAATCGTCTTTTTAATCGTGTAATGGGAATCAAGACCTTTTATATGAAAAATGAAGAACAGATTCTGGAGTGCAGGGAGAAATATCCGCTTAGAACCAGCTATGCCGAGTTTGTAAAGGAATACCAGATAAGAGATAATACAATTCTTTATGAAGCTTTTGGCGGACGTGGTATGATCTGTAATCCTTATGCTCTGTTTTTGTATCTTCTTGAAAAAGAAGAGTATCAGGATTATACCCATATCTGGGTGCTTGAGGACTTCGAGGATAACAGAAAACAAATTGAAAAATACGAAAAATATCCGAACGTGCGATTTGTAAAATATAAATCAAAGGAATACTGTAAAGAACTTGCGACAGTGAAATATCTGGTAAATAATGTAAGCTTTCCAAGCTATTTCCTTAAAAGAGAAGGTCAGGTACTGATCGATACCTGGCATGGAACTCCTCTGAAGAATATGGGATTTGATATTCCGGGAGCAAATATTTCTCAGGGAAATACAGCAAGAAATCTGCTCAGTGCAGATTATATAGTTTCCTCCGGACCTTATATGACAAAGACAGCATACAAAGATTCGTATAAAATGCAGAATCTGTATGAAGGCACAGTGCTGGAAGAGGGCTTCCCGCGTAATGATAAGCTTTTTGACAGTGACAGAGCAGAAGTGATACAGGAACTTAAGGATTGCGGAGTGGACGTAAAGGAAGATAAAAAGATTATTCTTTATGCACCGACATGGAGAGGCGAACAATACAGCCGTCCGGATACAGATTTGCAGGATGTCTATAAGCTGATCAATGTAATGGAGAACAGTATAGATACAAATGAATATCAGATCTTTGTCAAGCTTCATCAGATCGTATATCACTATATGAAAGAGAATGCCATGGAACCTGGTGATGCGCAGACAAAATTTATTCCTGCAACAATGGATACAAATGAGATTTTGTCAGTGACAGATGTACTGATTTCTGATTATTCCAGTATTTTTTATGATTTCATGCTGACAGGAAAACCGATTCTGTTTTATGTGCCGGATGCGGAGAATTTTGAAGATTACAGAGGTCTGTACTTCGGATTTGACAAACTTCCGGGACCGGCAGTGTCTACCCCTGAGAAGCTTGGTGAACTTCTGAAGGATCTTCCGGGAGTGGCTGCTTCCTGTAAAGAGAAGTATGAAAAAGCAAGAGAACAGATATGTCCGAGAGATGATGGAAAAGCATGCAAACGTATAGCAGAAGTCCTGCTTGATGGAAAAGAACCGGTAAATCCGATATATCTGAATCAGACAGATAAAGTAAAACTTCTGGTATATGCAGGAGATTTCAGTGATACACAGGAGACAGAGGCATTCTATGAATTTCTGAACAAAGTGGATTATGAGCATTTTGATGTGACGTTGATCGGGAATGGTGCAAAAGAAGAGGAGTCTTCTGAGAAACTGGATAGTCTGCCAAAAGAAATCAGGGTTTTATACTGGAAGCGTTCCTACCCGGCTACGGACGAAGAATATGTATGTCATAAAAAATTTATGAAATCTAAGAAAACAGAAGTGCCGGAGATGCTTCTGGATTTTTACAGGCGTGAGCTTCGTAGGATGATCGGAATGTCAAAGTTCGACTATGCTCTGGTATTTACTGATATGAAGAAGTTCTTTCCTGCAATGTCAGGGGCTCTGGATGTGAAGCAGATATTTAATATAGAAAACTGGCAGAATTTGTTGAAGTGTTAAAGCTTCATTAAAGCTTCACAGACGGATCAGAACTTCATTGGAAAGAGGCGGAAAACGGTATATTTTAAAAGATATGTAAGGCAGTCTGGCAGGTATTGGGCCAGGCTGCTTTTCTGAATACGGATCTTGAATTATCATTTTATGGACGCAGATAATTACGCATGGATTTCAGTGCATTTTTTTCGAGACGACTGACCTGTGCCTGGGAGATGCCGATTTCCTGAGCTACTTCCATCTGCGTCTTTCCTTCGTAGAAGCGCAGTTCTATGATATGCTTTTCGCGGCTGTTCAACCTCTGCATAGCTTCGCGGAGAGCAAGATTTTCAATCCAGCGTTCTTCTTTGTTTTTTTTGTCACTGATCTGATCCATGACATAAAGAGTATCACCGCCTTCTGTATAGACCGGTTCAAAGAGACTCACAGGATTTTGGATAGCATCAAGGGCATATACGATCATTTCTTTTTCGATACCAATTTCCTGTGCAATTTCGGTAACTGTAGGTTCTTTCAGGTGCTGTTTCATATAATTTTCGCGGGTATAGATTGCTTTGTATGCAATATCACGAAGAGAACGGCTGACGCGGATACTGTTGTTATCCCTGAGATATCGCCTGATTTCGCCTATGATCATTGGAACTGCATAAGTGGAAAATTTTACCTGTAAAGTGGTATCAAAGTTGTCAATGGCCTTGATCAGACCAATACATCCGATCTGAAAAAGGTCATCGGCATTTTCGCTGCTGTTCTGAAATCGTCGTATTACGCTGAGAACAAGACGTAGATTTCCTTTAATGTACAATTCACGTGCCTGTTCATCGCCGTTTTTGATCCGTCTGAACAGTTCCGCTTTTTCTTCTGCTGTAAGAACAGGAAGTTTCGACGTATTGACTCCGCAGATTTCAACTTTGTTCAGTGCCATCTTATTGAATCCTCCTTATTATCTCTGGATGTAAACCGACTATTCGCAGATATGAGCCAGGATCCTCCGAAATCATTTCAGGAAATAAAAAAAGGACAGTGGCTGCCGAATAGTTGTCATATACTTCAGTAAGAATGATTCTCATATAGCAGTGGATTTATACTTTGACCGGGAAAATATAAAAAATATAGGTCCTTGACAATTCTCTGCGGTGAAATATCAGCCTTTATGGAAACATTTTTCTTCGTCTATTTTCACAAGGATGATATCGTCCCCGATCTGGCTGATACATTCCCAGGGAATGATATATTCATTATCACGTCCGAACAGGCAGCAGAATCTTCCGGGGCCTGGAAGTATAAGGGCAGTGAGCTGACTGCTTTTGCAGTCAAATTCCGCATCAATGGGACATCCGAGACTGCGGCAGGTACAAATATTAATTACTTCTTTTTGCTTTAATTCACAGATTTTCATAAATCAGATACAGTCCTTCCGGTTAAAATCAGACTGTCGTGCCAATGCTTTCAGAATCTGATATGCGTTTGATAACAATTTATGTATTTTTGCAAAAATTTATGCAAGTCCTTTTATTGACACCTTAAATAGAAATACAGTATAATAAAACTATATATAACTGTTTGTATTTGTGTTACTGAGAATGGAGTGAACAGTAACGTATTTGTAGCCGTTTAACCGAATCAAGTATATAGTACATAAGCAGAAAACAGTAATACGAATTAAAGGGGGACGTCGTATGAAGTGTCCATTTTGTAATCAGGATAATACGAGAGTAGTTGATTCCAGACCGGTAGAAGATACCAATTCTATCCGTCGCCGTCGTTTGTGTGATGCCTGCGGAAGGAGATTTACCACATATGAAAAGGTGGAAAGTATTCCGCTTACTGTGATCAAAAAAGATCAGAACAGAGAACAGTATAATCGCAGTAAAATTCAGTCGGGAATTCTGAGAGCCTGCTATAAAAGACCAATATCCATAGATAAGATTGAAGAGATGATGGATGCCATAGAGGGAGAAATCTTTAATACCGAAGAGAAAGAGATTTCCAGCACCAGAATTGGTGAGATCGTTATGGAACATTTGAAAGATCTGGATGCAGTTGCTTATGTACGTTTTGCGTCTGTATACAGAGAATTTAAAGATGTCAGTACTTTTATGGACGAGCTGAAGAAGTTTATGAATTAAATAAGAGTTCTGTGTGAACAGTAATGTATGAATGCTCTGTGTGAAAGGATTTACGGGCAAATATAAAGAGCCGACGAGAATAATATCCCGCCGGCTCTTTATGTGTATTTTTATGGGGGTAATTAACTAAAATAAATTAAACAATACCCTGAGCGATCATAGCATCTACAACTTTCTCGAAGCCTGCGATATTAGCGCCTGCAACATAGTTGCCTTCCATATCATAACGCTTGGAAGCATCATCAACTTTATGGAAGATATCAACCATGATCTGATGAAGTTTTGTATCAACTTCTTCTGCTGTCCAGGAAAGTCTTGCAGAGTTCTGGCACATTTCAAGTGCGGAAGTAGCAACACCACCGGCATTAGCTGCTTTACCAGGCATAAATGTTACACCGTTTGCCATAAGGTAATCAGTTGCCTCGCGGGTAGTAGGCATATTTGCACCTTCTGCAACATATTTGCATCCGTTTGCAATAAGGATCTTAACAGCATCAAGGTCAAGTTCATTCTGAGTTGCGCATGGAAGATAGATATCACATTTGATGTTCCAGATACCTTTTCCTTCTGTATAAGTAGCGCCTTCTACGCGATCTGCGTATTCTTTGATACGTCCACGTTTTACTTCTTTGATATCTTTAACGATGTCAAGTTTGATTCCTTCCGGATCATAGATATATCCGTTGGAGTCGCACATAGCAACAACTTTACCGCCAAGTTCGGCAGCTTTCTCTACTGCGTAGATGGCAACATTACCGGAACCTGTTACGATGAGAGTTTTACCGGAGATTGTGTCGTTTTTAGCTTTAACCATTTCGTTCAGCATATATACAAGACCATATCCTGTAGCCTGTGTACGAATCAAAGATCCACCGTAGGAAAGACCTTTACCTGTGAGAACACCCTCGTATAATCCGCGGTTTCTCTTGTACTGTCCGTACAGATAACCAATCTCACGTCCGCCTACACCGATATCACCTGCAGGAACGTCCATGTCAGCACCGATATATTTGGAAAGTTCTGTCATAAAGCTCTGGCAGAATGCCATAACTTCTCTGTCAGATTTTCCTTTAGGATCAAAGTTTGAACCACCTTTACCGCCACCGATCGGAAGACCTGTAAGGGAGTTCTTGAAAATCTGTTCGAAACCTAAAAATTTAAGGATTCCCTGGTTTACTGACGGATGGAATCTTAAACCACCTTTGTATGGTCCGATCGCACTGTTGAACTGTACACGATAACCTTTGTTTACCTGTACAACACCTTTATCGTCTACCCACGGAACTCGGAAAGAGATGATTCTTTCAGGCTCAACAAGACGTTCCAGAATGGAAAGCTTGCGGTATTTCTCTTCATTTTTGTCGATTACGACTTTAAGGGAGTCTAAAACTTCCTTTACTGCCTGATGGAATTCAGGCTCATTTGGATTCTGTGCTACGACTCTTTCGTATACTTCTTCAGTATAAGACATTATGATTTCCTCCTCGTCCATCGTATAATTATTTTTTAAATCGACGTTATTATACACTAAAGTGTTACAAATGGAAAGAGCCAAATGAAAATTTTTTTATGAAAATTTTTTGAACAAAATTTGTACTTGCGAAATGGCGCCAAGTATGAGAAAATGTTAAAAATCATCCATACAATTTATAGCAATTTCTAAAAAATACAGTATATTTATAAAAACTGCATAAATTCGCACTGTACGTTTCGGTTCTTATATTGCCATGTATCCGTAAGAAACTGCAAATGGAAAGTCAAGCGGATATTCGCAATCCGCTTCGCTACTTGCTCATAACCGAATAACTGCTTCGCAGGACAGTAGTGCGTGAACAGTAAGTGGCAATCTGGAATGAATTTTGGCTACGTTACTGTGAACGGAGTGAACAGTAACAATCTGGTTTTTTATGTTCAGAAACAGAATATATAAGATGTAGACCGAAAGAGAAAAAAATGCTATAATATTTACAGAGATGTGCATCTGCAAATTGTTGCGATGACAGAAACGAGGAGGGAATCATTATCGAGAGAATTGTGAAGAAAGGAGATTTATTACATGGCGGGATTTAAAACCAAAGTAACACCTGAAATTGAAAATCTGACGGAGGTTTGCAAGGAACATACAAGTCTGGATCTTTCTCTGTATGCAAAATATGATGTGAAGAGAGGTCTTCGTGATATTAATGGAAAAGGGGTTCTTGCAGGCCTGACTCAGGTTTCTAATGTGAAAGCCACAAAGATTGTTGATGGCAAAGAAGTTCCATGTGCTGGAAGTCTTTCCTACAGAGGATATGATATCAAAGATCTTACCAGGGGATTTATCGAAGATGACAGATATGGATTTGAAGAAGTTACCTATCTTTTATTATTTGGCAGTCTTCCGGATAAGAAACAGCTTGCAGATTTTACACAGCTTCTGGCAAATCAGCGGTCACTTCCTACAAATTTTGTGCGTGATGTTATAATGAAGGCCCCGAGCAAGGATATCATGAACGGGCTTTCCAGAAGTGTGCTTACTTTATATTCTTATGATACCAACCCTGACGATACATCTTTGCCGAATGTGCTCAGACAGTGTCTGAATCTGATCAGTGTATTTCCGCTTTTATCTGTTTATGGATATCAGGCTTATAACCATTATATTAAAGATAAGAGTCTCTATATCCATAATCCGAAGAAAGAACTTACCACAGCAGAGAACATTCTGAGAATGCTTCGCCCGGATAAGAAGTATTCACATCTGGAGGCAAAGATCCTGGATATTGCGCTTATCCTTCATATGGAACATGGCGGAGGTAATAACTCTACATTCACAACTCATGTGGTTTCCTCATCAGGAACTGATACATATTCTGCGATTGCCGCAGCACTTGGCTCATTAAAGGGACCAAAGCATGGCGGTGCCAACATTAAAGTTGTCAGGATGTTTGATGATATGAAGAAGGAAGTTAAGGACTGGAAGGATGAAGACGAGGTCCGGACATATCTGAAGAGACTTCTTCATAAAGAGGCATTTGACCGGAAGGGACTGATCTATGGAATGGGACATGCGATTTATTCAGTGTCTGATCCGCGAGCTGAAGTTTTCAAGGCATATGTGGAAACTCTGGCAAGGGAAAAAGGCAGAATGAAAGATTATGCCCTGTATTCTATGGTGGAACGTCTGGCACCTGAAGTAATTGCAGAAGAGCGTCGTATTTATAAAGGTGTAAGCGCCAATGTAGACTTTTATAGCGGTTTTGTGTACAGTATGCTGGATCTGCCACTGGAATTATATACACCGATGTTTGCAGTTGCACGTATCGTAGGATGGAGTGCGCACCGTATGGAAGAGCTCATTAATGCAGATAAGATCATCCGTCCGGCATATAAGAATGTTCTGGAACCGGCAGTATATGTTCCTCTTAATGAACGCTGATCATAATGATTCAGTATTTCGGGGACAGCGTACTGTTAGACACTTATCGCTGATCTTGTTTTCAGAAAAATATAAATAAAGGAAATGACTACGGATGTTTAATTGCTTTTTTCCGGATGAATATCTGGATTCTACCTATGTGATAAACTTCGATGATCTGTATGCGCAGGGATACAGAGGACTTCTGTTTGATATAGATAATACTCTGGTACCTCATGGTGCACCGGCAGATGAGAGAGCATGTGCGTTGTTTGCACATCTGAAGGAACTTGGATTTAAATGCTGTTTTCTGTCAAACAACCAGTACGAGAGAGTTTCTTCTTTTAATGATGCGATAGGAGCGCAGTTTATCGAGAATGCACACAAGCCTTCAACAAAAAATTATATCAGGGCAATGGAACTTCTTGGGACAGACAGAAGTAATACAGTTTTTATAGGAGATCAGCTCTTTACTGATATATATGGTGCGAAACGCACAGGAATCCGGAATATTCTGGTGAAACCACTCAATCCGAAAGAAGAGATTCAGATTGTACTGAAACGATATCTTGAAAGAATTGTACTATATTTTTACCGCAAAGAGGAGGGGAATTCATGAACCATATTGTTATCATAGGATTTATGGGTTCAGGTAAGACAAGAGTAGGAAAACGGCTGGCAAAAGATTTCAATCTTCCTTTTGTAGACGTTGACCGCGTAGTATCAAAGAAGATGAACCTTACAATGAAAGAAATCTTTGACAGATTCGGAGAACCATTTTACAGAGCTCTTGAGACAACTGTGATCAAGGCACTGATCGATGATCCGGAACAGAAGATCATTTCTCTGGGGTCCGGTCTTCCGATGCAGGAACAGAATGCAAAATATATTAAAAAACTGGGAACTGTAGTATATTTGAAGGGATCTTATGCAACGTTGAAGAAGAGACTGGAAAATTCCAGCAGCAATCCTCTGATCGAGGGAGAAGACAAAGAAGATAAGATCAGAAAACTTCTTAAACAGCGCGATCCGGTTTATACAAAGTTTGCAGATGTTGAGATGATCACAGGAGACAAGCCATTTGAGGATCTGATTGGTCAGCTTGAAGAAAAATTAAAAACATGTGTAAAAAATAGTTGAAAAAAACAGCAGAATATTATAAAATTAAATAAGAGTGTGTCACAAAACTGAGAAAAGCATGAGAGGGACACACACTTTGAACGGCTGTTGTTGTCAAAAGACACAGCATTGCTGAACTGTACTATTAAGGAGGAAATATAACTATGATTTCAGCAGGTGATTTCAAAAACGGTATCACACTTGAAATTGACGGAAACGTATGTCAGATTGTTGAATTCCAGCACGTAAAACCAGGAAAGGGTGCTGCTTTCGTAAGAACAAAATACAAAAACATTATTACAGGAGCAGTTCTTGAGAAATCTTTCCGTCCAACAGAGAAATTCCCGGCTGCACGTATTGAGCGTGTAGATATGCAGTATCTGTATGATGATGGTGATCTGTACTACTTTATGAACGTAGAGACATACGATCAGGTTGGTCTTACAAAAGATCAGGTTGGAGATTCTCTTAAATTCGTTAAAGAGAACGAGATGGTTAAGATCTGTTCCCACAACGGAAATGTATTTGCTATTGAGCCTCCTCTGTTCGTAGAACTTGAAGTTACTGAGACAGAGCCGGGATTCGCCGGAAATACAGCACAGGGTGCCACAAAACCGGCTACTGTAGAGACAGGTGCACAGGTTCAGGTTCCGCTGTTTGTTAACCAGGGCGATAAACTGAAAATTGATACAAGAACAGGAGAATATCTTTCTCGAGTATAATCAGGATGAAACCAGTTGTTTTTTCTGATTAACAGTTGTAAAGAGATAATCAGACTGCCATCGGTAAGATCCGGTGGCAGTTTTTATCTTTGATTGGAATAGGAGAAAAAATATGGAATACGTAACACTTGGAAAAACCGGTCTCAGGGTTTCCAGAATGGGCCTTGGCGGGATACCGATCCAGAAAATTGATGCGGAAGGAACAAAGACACTGCTGCATAAGCTAGCAGACCGGGGAGTAAATTATATTGATACAGCCAGAGGATATACGGTCAGTGAAGAATATCTGGGATATGCACTGGAAGGTATCAGGGACAGATTTATAATTGCCACAAAGTCCATGGCACGTACAAAGGAAGCCATGGCTGAAGATATTGAGAAGAGTCTTCATAATCTTCGTACAGATCATATTGAATTATACCAGGTGCATAATCCGAGTATGGAACAGCTTGATCAGGTGCAGGCGGCCGGTGGTGCCCTTGAAGCACTGCAGGAGGCAAGAGCAGCAGGAAAAATCGGACATATTGGTCTGACCGCTCATTCTGTGGAGGTTTTTGCCCGGGCTCTGGAGCTTGACTGGGTGGAAACTATTATGTTTCCATATAATATTGTAGAGAGTCAGGGGGAAGAGCTGATCTCAAAATGTGAGGAGAAAAACATCGGCTTTATTGATATGAAACCTCTGGCCGGTGGTGCAATTGAAAATGGAACGCTGGCATTGCGTTATGTCTGTTCGAATAAGAACGTTACTATTGTGATCCCGGGAATGGCGGAAGAGAGGGAAATCGAGGAGAATATAAAGGCCTGTCTTGATGATTCTCCGTTAAGCGAGAAAGAACTGGAGGAAGTTCAGACAGTACGGAATCAGCTTGGAACAAATTTCTGCCGCAGATGTAATTACTGTGCTCCATGCAGTGTGGGAATCGATATTTCGGGTGTGTTCCTGTTCGCAGGCTATCTTAACCGTTACGGGCTGGGAGACTGGGCAAGAAACCGTTACAGTTCTCTTGCGGTGAAGGCTTCCGCCTGTATAGAATGCGGCAAATGTGAAACCAGATGTCCGTACCATCTGCCAATCCGCGAAATGCTGAAAGAATGTGCACAACAGTTTGGTGAATAAAAAACATCCACAGGGAATTACCCTGTGGATGTTTTTTATGGACCTGGCGGGAATTGAACCCGCGTCCGAAAGCCTATTCATTGAGGCATCTCCCATCACAGTCGCTGTTTTAACATTCCCTTGGATGTACGCCCACCGACAGGCTTACAACCTTAGTAGCTTCATGATACATCTACCGGGGCAAAGCTTACCCGGCAAGGTTTCTCACATGGTCGACGTCAGATTCCTGAAGTGTGAGTGCATCAGGGCTGACGAGCAGCAATTAGGCTGCTAACGCGTACTGTTCGTCTGCGTTTATATTTAGTTTCCCGGTTGGTACGCAGTCTGGGAGTCTGCGGATGGCTTCCCCAACTTCAAAGCCCCCGTCGAAACCAGTACAAGCCCTGAAAATGAGTCTGCAACGCTGTTTTTTCATAAAATAGCACTGGTGATGAGACGAAAGCACTTTTTAATATTGATATATCATTCATTATATAAGATATATCGACTGATTAACAGTATAGAAATAAAAACAGAATTTGTCAAGAAGATTTTTATATTTGGGCCTGCTTGGTGTTGTGAACAGCAATACTTATAATTTTTCTGTCATATGTTCACAAATCTTACATAAATCTCTGTTATAGTAACCATATGAAAGATAAAATCTGTTGCTGAGGGCGATTTTCCCGGATTTTGCGCTGTGGCTGTAAAGGCGCTGAACAGTCGTGGATTTTAACAATACTCGGAAAACAGTATAAATAAAAAGTAAAAACTGTTTCGGAAAATAATGAAGAAAAACGGAGGGGATCAAATGGATACATTAAAAATCCTGGTGGTGGATGATGAGAGCCGCATGAGAAAGCTGGTAAAGGATTTCCTGACAAAGAAGAATTTCCAGGTACTGGAAGCCGGTAATGGTGAAGAAGCCATGGATATCTTTTATGAGGAGAAGGACATCGCACTGATCATTTTGGATGTCATGATGCCGAAGATGGATGGATGGGAAGTTTGCCGTGAGATTCGCAAGAACTCAAAAGTTCCGATTATTATGCTGACTGCAAGAAGTGATGAGAGAGATGAGCTTCTTGGATTTGATCTGGGGGTAGATGAATACATCTCTAAACCATTCAGTCCGAAAATCCTTGTTGCAAGAGTGGAGGCAATTCTGAGACGTACAGGTCAGAATAATCCGGAAGATGTGATTTCAGCAGGCGGCATTGTTATAGATAAAGCAGCACATCTGGCTACTGTGGATGGTAAGCCTATGGAACTGAGCTTTAAGGAATTTGAACTTCTGACATATTTTCTGGAGAATCAGGGAATCGCACTTTCCAGAGAAAAGATCCTGAATTCTGTATGGAATTATGACTACTTTGGAGATGCCCGTACGATTGATACCCATGTTAAGAAGCTCAGAAGTAAAATGGGAGATAAAGGTGAATATATAAAGACTGTATGGGGTATGGGATACAAGTTTGAGGTAGACGAATGACAGGAAACGGAAAAACAGATAAAAAATTTCATACTCTGCAACATCAGATTTCAGTAGTGTTTATATGTCTGTTACTGCTTTCGATCTTTACCATTACTCTGATCAATGGTCTTTTTCTTGAAAAATATTATGTATCCAAAAAAGTAGAAGTGCTGGAGGAGGCAAAAGAAGTGTTGTCTCAGATGAATCTGGATGACATCCTGCAGTATGATACAGATATAGAAGAGGACAAAAAAGGGGCAACAGATGAGATTTCGGATGAGATTGAGAGGAGCAGTTCCAGAAATAACCTTACCTGGATCATAGTAAATGAGGAAAACAGTGGTTATTATTACTGGGGAGAGAATAATATGGCAAAAATGCTCCGCAGTAAGCTGTTTGGGTATATTAATAATCTGGATCAGGATATGCAGCACAGTCGTGTGCTCAAAAAGACAGATACCTGTACCATGTGGCAGGTGCATGATCGCTTTGCAGGCATGGAATATGTGGAATGCTGGGGACAGTTTGATAATGGTTACTATTTCCTGATTCGTTCTCCTCTGGAAAGTATTAAGGAAAGTGCATCTATTTCCAACAGTTTTTACTTCATTGTAGGAATAATCATAATTGTGGTCAGCGGTATTGTGATTCTTGTGATGACAAATCGTATTACCCGCCCGATCAGTGAACTGACCAAATTATCAGAGAAGATGTCTGATCTGGATTTTGATGCCAGATATCAAAGCAGGGCAGGTAATGAGATTGATGTACTTGGCGATAACTTTAACAAAATGTCCAGAAAACTTGAGAGCACGATCTCAGAGTTGAAATCGGCTAATAACAAGCTTCAGAAAGACATAGAAGATAAGATTAAAATTGATGAGATGCGTAAGGAATTTCTTGATAATGTTTCTCATGAGCTGAAAACTCCTATTGCATTGATCCAGGGATATGCAGAGGGGCTGAATGAAAATATTTCCGATGATCCGGAAAGCAGGGAATTTTACTGTGAAGTTATTATGGATGAGGCTTCAAAGATGAACAAGCTGGTCAAAAACCTGCTGACGCTGAATCAGCTGGAGTCCGGTAAAGATGCCCCGGTGATGGAAAGATTTGACATTGTATCCCTGATCAGGGGTGTACTTGGTTCTATGCATATTATGATCGAACAGAAAGAAGCAACTGTGATTTTTGAAGAAACAGAACCTGTATATGTATGGGCGGATGAGTTTAAGATTGAAGAGGTTGTGACCAATTATACAAGCAATGCACTGAACCATCTGGAAGGAGAACGAAAAGTAGAAATTAAGGTTCTTCAGGAAGAGGACTGTGTGAAAGTAACCGTATTTAATACAGGTACTCCGATTCCGGAAGAGGATATCCCAAATCTCTGGAATAAATTCTACAAAGTAGATAAGGCCCGGACAAGAGAATATGGCGGAAGTGGTATCGGACTTTCAATTGTTAAGGCAATCATTGAGAGTATGAACCAGAAATATGGGGTATGCAATTATGATAATGGCGTGGAGTTCTGGTTCACTCTGGATTGCAGGCAGTGATAAGATATCCGGGTATTGTGAACGGAGTGAACAGTAACCGGTAGTATGACCGGAATAAAAACAGACAGAAGCAAAGAAAGCACTTTGCAACTGTCTGTTTTTGGGTTATACTGTATTGGAGCGTTTTGATCGGATATTTTATTCCGGTCTGACATGTGATCCGGAAAACCTTTGGATTACCATAATGAGGAAAACAGATAATGACATCAGGAGGATAACATGATTGCAATAATTGACTATGATGCCGGAAATATTAAAAGTGTAGAAAAAGCACTTCATTATCTTGGGGAAGAAACAACAGTAACCCGCGATCCGCAGACTTTGTTAAATGCGGATAAAGTAATCCTGCCGGGCGTGGGAAGCTTTGGACAGGCGATGGAGAATCTTCATACATACGGACTTGTACCTGTGATCCATGAGATTGTAGAGAAGAAGACGCCATTTCTTGGAATCTGCCTGGGACTTCAGCTCCTTTTTGAAAGCAGCGAGGAGACACCGGGGGTGGAAGGCCTTGGAATCCTGAAAGGGAAAATTGTTAAGATTCCTCCTGCGCCGGGGCTTAAGATTCCACATATGGGATGGAATTCCCTGCATTTTCAGAATAATGGCAGACTGTTTCAGGGAATCTCGGAACAGACCTATGTATATTTTGTGCATTCCTATTATCTGCAGGCAGAGGAGCCTGAGATTGTAAAGGCTACTACAGAATACAGCACCTGTATTCATGCTTCCGTAGAAAAGGACAATGTATTTGCCTGCCAGTTCCATCCGGAAAAGAGCAGCAAATGGGGACTGAAGATACTTGAAAATTTTGCTGCTGTGGGAAAAGACGGCAATACTGAGAAGGAGGGAAAATAAAATGTTTACAAAGAGAATTATTCCCTGCCTGGATGTAAATAACGGACGTGTGGTAAAGGGCGTAAATTTTGTGCAGCTTCGCGATGCGGGTGATCCGGTGGAGATTGCCAAAGCCTATGATGCAGCAGGAGCAGATGAACTGGTGTTTCTCGATATTACAGCATCCTGCGAACAGAGAGATACGGTAGTTGACATGGTAAGACGGGTTGCTGCCAATGTATTTATCCCGTTTACAGTAGGCGGCGGTATCCGTACTGTAGATGATTTCAAGAAACTGCTGAGAGAAGGAGCAGATAAGATTTCCGTAAATTCTGCAGCAATTGACAGACCGGAACTGATCAGTGAGGCGGCTGACAAGTTTGGAAGCCAGTGCGTAGTTGTGGCTATTGATGCCAAGCGCAGAGAAGACGGCGGATGGAATATTTACAAACATGGCGGAAGACTGGATACAGGGATTGATGCCATAGAGTGGGCAAAGAAAGTGGAAGCTTTGGGCGCAGGGGAAATCCTTCTTACCAGTATGGACTGTGACGGTACAAAAGCAGGATATGATCTGGCTCTTACCAGAGCAATCGCTGATGCTGTCTCCATTCCTGTGATCGCATCAGGCGGTGCAGGTACACTGGAGCATTTTTATGATGCACTGACCGAAGGGGGAGCAGATGCTGCACTGGCTGCGTCTTTGTTTCATTATAAAGAACTGGAGATTTCTCAGGTGAAGGATTATCTGTCTGACAGGGGAATTTCTGTCAGACGATGACCACGAAGAATATAAGAGGTGAAGGATAAGGTATGTCAGCAATTTCAGGTGACTGGCTGGAAGCCCTGAAGGGGGAGTTTCACCAGCCGTATTATGCGAAATTATATAAAACGGTGATGACAGAATATCAGACTAGGAAGATTTTTCCTCCTGCGGATGATCTGTTTAATGCATTTCATTTTACACCGTTAAATGAAGTGAAGGTAGTGATCCTGGGTCAGGATCCCTATCATAATGACGGGCAGGCTCATGGGCTTTGTTTTTCCGTAAAGAGAGGAGTGGAGACTCCGCCGTCCCTGGTGAATATTTATCAGGAGCTTCATGATGACTGTGGATGCTATATCCCCAATAACGGCTATCTGGAGAAGTGGGCGAAGCAGGGGGTGCTTCTTCTGAACACAGTTCTGACTGTACGCGCCCATCAGGCAAATTCACACAGGGGGATCGGCTGGGAGCAGTTTACGGATGCTGCGATCCAGGTTCTGAATGAGCAGGACCGTCCTATTGTATTTCTGCTCTGGGGACGTCCGGCGCAGATGAAAAAATCCATGTTGAATAATCCGAAGCATCTGATTCTGGAGGCACCGCATCCAAGTCCTCTGTCTGCTTACAGGGGATTTTTCGGATGTAAACATTTCAGTAAAACAAACGAATTTCTTGTTGCCAATGGTCTGGAACCAATCGACTGGCAGATAGAAAATATATAAGAAAAGAGGTAATGTGTAGTCAGGTAAAAGACACACAGTGATAACATGAATCAGAAAAACAATTTAGTAAAAAATGCATCCTTTCTGATGATTGCAGCTATGATCTCCAAGGTGATCGGTCTTCTGTACAAGAGTCCCCTTTCCAATATTATCGGAAGCCTTGGAATGGGCTATACAAGTCTTGCACAGAATGCCTATATGATCCTTCTGATGATCGCATCCTTTAGTATTCCACAGGCGGTATCCAAGCTGATCTCCGAGCGTATTGCTCTGAAGGATTACAGAAATGCACATAAGTTCTTTAAGGGTGCCATGATCTATGCCATGGTGATTGGCGGAGTGGTCGGTTTATTCTGTCTCTTTGGAGCAGGGTTGATCATCCCTCAGAATCAGAAGGATGCAATTCCGGCACTTCAGATCCTGGCTCCGACGATTTTTTTGTCCGGTATTCTTGGGGTATTCAGAGGATATTTTCAGGCATACAGAAATATGATGCCAACATCTATCTCCCAGATCATTGAGCAGGTATTTAATGCGGCAGTCAGTCTTCTGGCAGCCTGGGGATTCATCAATGCATTCTCAGATGGAATAGAGAACAGCATTGCAAAATGGGGGGCAGCAGGTTCCACAGTAGGAACCGGAGCCGGAGTGGTGACTGCATTGGCATTCATGCTTCTGGTGTATGGTGTAAACCGCAGAAAAATCCTGCACCGGGTAGAGAAAGACCACAGACATCAGGAAGAGTCCTACAAAGAGATTTTTCGTGTGATTATCCTGGTTGTTTCGCCGATCATTCTCAGCGCCTTTGTTTATAATGTAAATGCTTATATCAATGGGTATCTTTTCTCGGATATTCTGGGAAGAAGAGGTGGAGATGCGGCACAGATTGGTATTTTATATGCAGAGTATGCTACTTACTTTATGACAATTATTAATATTCCTCTGACGCTGTCCAGTACGGCACCTACTTCCATGATTCCGGAAGTTTCCGCCCTGTATGCCACCGGAGACATTGAAGCGACTAGAGAGTGCATTGACCAGACCGTACAGCTTTCTATGGTAGTTTCTGCCCCATGTGCCATGGGACTGGCAGTGCTTGCACAGCCGATTGTATTTTTGCTTTACGGAAATTCCACAGGACTGGCAGCCAACCTGCTGATCCTTGGTTCTTTTTCGATCCTGCTCAATGGAATGTCAAATATTTCCAATGGAGTTCTGCAGGCAATCGGACAGCAGAGGATTCCGGTGATTACGGCTGCAATCGCACTGGTTGTGGATATTGTGGTAGTGGTAGTGCTGCTGTTTACTACAAACCTTGGAGTTTATGCACTGCTGATCGCAATGGTGATCTATTCTGTGGTTGTATGTGTGTTAAATGACAGAGCCATGAAGAAATATCTGCAGTATAAGAATCCATGGAAAGAAGGATATCTGTATCCTGTTCTTGCATCTGTTCCCATGGGAATTGTTGCAGGCTGTATCTGCTATGGACTGAACATTTTTGTAAAATCCAATTTCATTTGTCTGATCGTTTCCATTCCTGTTGCTGCGGTTGTTTATCTGTTTGCTTACCTGATTATCAGCAAGCCGTCAGAATCACAGCTTAGAAGAATTCCGGGTGGAAGCTATCTGATAAGAATTGCAGAGAAACTTCCGTTCTGGCAGAATAATTAAACACTGAAATTGTAAAAAACAAAAGAGTTATATTTCATGGTTTAAATGTAGTTCTGAAATAGAAACACATTTAAAATTTCTGAAATATAACTCTTTTTTTGAGCGCGTTTGAAAAATGCTTTTCGCAAAGCAGGATATGTAGATTGCGGGAAAGCCTTTTTCAGACACGCTCTAAGGCGGACATATTGCAAGGTAAAATACATTGCAATATATCCATTACGGTTATTTATGCATTTTTTCTTCTACTTTTTTCAGATTCTTCTGGGCTGTGGAGAGCATCAGTTTGATTCGGTTGAGCTGATTGACTTCACTTGCACCCGGATCATAGTCGATGGCTACAATATTGGCTGTCGGATATTCTCTGCGGATCTCTTTGATAACACCCTTACCTACAATGTGGTTCGGCAGACATCCGAAAGGCTGGATACAAACAATATTCGGAACATCTCCATGGATCAGTTCCATCATCTCACCTGTCAGGAACCATCCCTCACCTGTCTGGTTTCCGGTGGAAACGATCGGAGATGCCATTTTTGCCAGATCTCTGATATCAGCAGGCGGTGCAAAATGGCGGCTCTGTGCAAGAGCTTCGCTTGCAGGCTTTCTCACCCATTCGATTGCTTTGATTCCCCAGTTTGCCATGGTTGCCTTGGACTTCTTGAATCCAAGATTTTCTACCTTAAAGTTCTGATTATAGAAGCAGTAGCACATGAAATCGATCAGATCCGGTACAACTGCCTCAGCACCTTCAGATTCCAGAAGCTCTGCCAGATGATTATTTGCAGCAGGCAGGAACTTGACAAGGATCTCACCTACGATGCCGACACGAGGCTTTTTCACATCACTGATCGGAATGGTATCAAATTCATGAACCATTTCGCAGCACATTTTCTTAAACTGGCTGTGGCTGATACTGCTTCCGCTTAAGAAAGAGATCACACGCTGTTCCCAGATTTTATGTTTCCTGTTTACGATTCCCTCTTCCAGTTCATAAGGACGCATACGATATACGCATTTCATCAGGATATCTCCGAATACGGCACCGTAAGCAACTTTCTTCACTAATGGAAGCGTAAGTTTGAATCCGGGATTGCTTTCCAGACCGCTTAAGTTAACAGAGATAACCGGAATCTGTTCCATACCGGCTTTCTTTAATGCGCGTCGTATAAATGCAATATAGTTGGAAGCACGACATCCGCCACCTGTCTGTGACATGACAACGGCCGTTTTGTTCAGGTCATATTTACCGGAAAGTAGAGCATCCATGATCTGTCCCACAACGATCAGAGACGGATAGCAGGCGTCATTGTTTACATACTTCAGACCAACATCCACTGCATGCTTATTGTCATTCGGAAGCACCTCCAGGTTGTATCCGCAGGAATTGAATGCTGCCTGCAGGAGGCTGAAATGGAACGGTGACATCTGCGGGCAGAGGATGGTATATTCCTTTCTCATTTCCTTTGTAAAGGATACTTTATCAATGGAAGCAGGTTTGACAGTACGTTTCTGTCCTTGTGCTTTCTTCGCGCGGATCGCTGCGATCAGGGAACGGATACGGATTCTTGCAGCACCAAGGTTATTTACCTCGTCAATCTTTAAGCAGGTATAGATTTTGTCACTTCCGTCAAGGATTTCATAAACCTCGTCTGTAGTAACTGCATCCAGACCACATCCAAAAGAGTTGAGCTGGATCAGATCCAGGTCATCGCGTGTCTTTACATAGTTTGCGGCAGCATACAGTCTGGAGTGGTACATCCACTGGTCGTTGACGCGGATCGGGCGTTCCACAGGTGCCAGATGAGAGATGGAATCCTCAGTAAGTACGGCAATACCATAGCTGTTGATCAGATCCGGGATACCATGATGGATTTCCGGGTCAATATGGTATGGGCGTCCTGCAAGGACAATACCATGGCGTCCTGTATCTTCCAGATATTTCAGGGTTTCTTCCCCTTTTTTCTGTACATCGCGGCGTGCAGCAGCCATTTCCTCCCAGCCCTTATGCACAGCAGCTTTGACTTCTCCTGCCGGGATATCCTTAAATTCCTCTACCAGACGATTTGCCAGAATTTCCTCAGAAGTAAATGCAAGGAAGGGATTGCGGAAGGTAATAGACGGATCATTTAATTCGTCTACGTTATTTTTGATATTTTCGGCATAAGAGGTAACGATCGGGCAGTTATAGTGATTGACTGCATCCGGGAACTCGTTACGTTCATATGGGATACATGGGTAGAAAATAAATTTCACGCCATTGCGGATCAGCCAGGTTACATGGCCATGGGCAAGTTTGGCAGGATAGCATTCAGATTCACTTGGAATGGACTCAATACCCAGCTCATAAATCTTTCTGGTGGAAGTAGGAGAGAGCACAACCTCATACTTCAGTTCTGTAAAGAAAGTATACCAGAAAGGATAATTCTCAAACATGTTCAGAACACGGGGGATACCTACTTTACCTCGCGTTGCCTTATCAGCAGTAAGCGGTGCGTAGGAGAAAATACGCTTATATTTATATTCATAAAGATTCGGAATATGATCTTTGTTCTTTTCCTTACCGATACCGCGTTCACAGCGGTTACCGCTTACATACTGGCGGCCGCCGGAGAATTTGTTGATAGTCAGACGGCAGTTATTGGTACATCCACGACAGTTTGCCATAGAAGTTGTATATTTCAGCTCGTTGATCTTATCAATGGAGAGCATAGTCGTTTCTGCGCCTTCCTGATGGCGTTCACGGGCAATCAGTGCGGCACCGAAAGCACCCATGATTCCGGCAATATCCGGACGGATGGCTTCGCAGCCTGCAATCTTTTCGAAGCTTCGAAGAACCGCATCATTGTAGAAGGTACCACCCTGTACAACGATGTGCTTGCCAAGTTCGGAAGCGTCAGAAACCTTGATAACCTTATACAGAGCATTTTTGATAACAGAGTAAGCAAGACCTGCGGAAATATCAGAAACCTCAGCTCCCTCTTTCTGTGCCTGCTTTACCTTGGAATTCATGAAAACAGTACATCTGGTACCAAGATCTATAGGATGCTGTGCGAAAACAGCAGCTTTTGCGAAATCCTGCACTGTATAATTCAGGGATTTGGCAAAGGTTTCAATAAAGGAACCGCATCCGGAGGAGCATGCTTCATTTAACTGTACGCTGTCAACGGTCTTATTGCGGATTTTGATACATTTCATATCCTGTCCGCCGATATCCAGGATACAGTCTACCTCTGGGTCAAAGAATGCAGCTGCATAGTAATGGGATACGGTCTCAACCTCGCCCTCATCCAGGATCAGAGCAGCCTTAATCAGAGCCTCGCCGTAACCTGTAGAACAGGAATAAGCAATCTTTGCATTCTCGGGAAGCAGCTCGTAAATCTCTTTAATAGAACGGATGGTAGTTTTTAACGGGTTTCCGTTGTTGCTGCTGTAGAAAGAGTAGAGAAGTGTTCCGTCTTCACCTACCAGTGCAGTTTTGGTTGTGGTGGAACCTGCATCAATACCCAGATAGCAGTTTCCTTTATATGTAGCCAGATCTCCTGTTTTTACTTTGTAGGAACTCTGACGTTTCGCAAATGTATCGTATTCTTCCTGAGAAGCGAAAAGTGGTTCCATACGTTCTACTTCAAAATCCAGCTTAATGGAATTGCGGAGTCTGTCTTTCATTTCTGTCAGGGAAATGGAGTTGTCTTCTTTTGCATTTAATGCAGAACCGATGGCTGCAAAAAGATGGGAGTTCTCCGGAATGATGGTGTGTTCCTCATCCAGCTTCAAAGTACGGATAAAGGACTCTCTCAGCTCGGACAGGAAGTGAAGCGGACCACCCAGGAATGCAACATGTCCACGAATGGGTTTTCCACAGGCAAGACCGGAAATAGTCTGGTTTACAACTGCCTGGAAAATAGAAGCTGACAGATCCGGTTTGGTTGCACCGTCATTGATCAGTGGCTGGATATCCGTTTTGGCGAAAACACCGCAGCGTGCAGCAATCGGGTAGAGCGCTTTGTAATCTTTGGCATATTCATTCAGACCTGTGGCATCTGTCTGGAGAAGAGAAGCCATCTGGTCGATGAAAGAACCGGTACCGCCTGCACAGATACCGTTCATACGCTGTTCTACGTTTCCGTTTTCGAAATAAATGATCTTGGCATCCTCACCGCCAAGCTCGATGGCAACATCTGTCTTTGGTGCCAGCTTCTGCAGAGAAGTAGAAACTGCAATAACCTCCTGGGTAAAAGGAACGCCCAGATGGTTGGCAAGGGTCAGACCGCCGGAACCTGTGATCACAGGATGGAGAGTCATCTCGCCATACTGGTCAAAGGCCTCCTGAAGAAGGTCTGCAAGGGTTTCCTGAATGTTCGCAAAATGACGCTTGTAATCCGCGAAAATGAGATTTTCATTCTCATCTAAGATCGCGATCTTTACAGTAGTGGAACCAATGTCAATTCCAAGTGTTTTGTAATTCATAAAGTAAATTCAAGCCTCCTCGTATTGTATATAAACAAAATTGAAATTTTCCTGTTACTGTTCACACACCACTATCCCGCGAGGTGTTTTGGCATGAATATGCCAAAATCCCGAGACATACAAGCCAAAATTCCATTGCCGCAGGCAATCTGGAATGAATTTTGGCTACGTTACTGAGAACGGAGTGAACAGTAAAAATCTATCCTGTTCTTTCCTATTAAATATCTGTTTCCAGATATGGAATATTCCGTAATATTATACGCTAATGGTCTGGAAAAGACAATATGAAAGTTTACCAAGGTTTGAGTGATTTGCAGTTGAAAATTCAGCTATTTCAAGATATAATGAAATTTACTCTGATATATTAAGATGTTGGAGCCAAAAGTCCTATTGTGCAGGCACGAAGGATTTTCCGGCTTTTTTGACACTGATATCATAATACAATTTTACATATTTACAGCAGTTATCGTGAGATAGATTGCTGTGAGAGAAAGAGGAGAAGAAAAATGGCAGAATATAAACTTCTTAAAACAGAAGGCCGTGCCAAACGTGCAGAGTTTCATACAGTGCATGGTACGATCCAGACTCCTGTTTTTATGAATGTGGGAACGATCGGTGCGATTAAAGGCGCTGTATCCACCATGGATTTACAGCAGATCGGAACACAGGTAGAATTATCAAATACTTATCATCTTCATGTGCGTCCGGGTGATAAAATAGTAAAGCAGTTAGGCGGCCTTCATAAATTTATGGTATGGGACAAACCGATCCTTACAGACTCAGGCGGATTCCAGGTATTTTCCCTTGCAAAGCTGAGAAAGATCAAAGAAGAGGGGGTTTATTTTAATTCCCATATTGACGGGCATAAGATCTTTATGGGACCGGAAGAGAGTATGCAGATTCAGTCCAATCTTGCCTCCACCATTGCCATGGCATTTGATGAATGTCCCAGCAGTGTGGCTGACAGGGATTATGTGCAGAAATCTGTAGACAGGACCACAAGATGGCTTGCCCGCTGTAAAGCAGAAATGGCGAGACTGAACAGTCTGCCGGATACCATTAACAAAGAACAGCTTCTGTTTGGAATCAACCAGGGTGCTGTTTATGAAGATATCCGCATTGAGCATGCCAAAGCGATCTCTGAAATGGATCTGGATGGCTATGCTGTCGGCGGTCTGGCAGTTGGAGAAACCCATGAAGAGATGTACAGGATCCTGGATGCGGTAGTCCCCTATCTTCCTCAGAATAAACCTACTTACCTGATGGGTGTGGGAACACCGGCAAATATTCTGGAAGGTGTTGAGAGAGGAATTGACTTCTTTGACTGCGTATATCCAAGCCGTAACGGCCGCCATGGACATGTATATACCAATCATGGAAAGATGAATCTGTTCAATGCAAAATATGAACTGGACACACGTCCTATCGAAGAAGGCTGTCAGTGTCCTGCATGCCAGCATTACAGCAGAGCCTATATCCGTCATCTTCTGAAAGCAAAGGAAATGCTGGGAATGCGTCTCTGTGTACTTCACAATCTGTATTTCTATAATCATATGATGGAAGAGATAAGAGATGCTCTTGATGCAGGAAACTTCGCAGAATATAAGAAAATGCGGTTGGAAGGCTTTGAAGAGGGCAAAATAAACTCAAAAAGATAATCTATATATAAAATAATTATTAAATATGCCAAAAACTCTTGAAGTAAAGCGTTTTTTTGTGTATGATGTGTAGTGACGCTTTAATCAGATTGTTCTGCATGAAAACAAGATTTCATACAGAAGGTAACGGAGATTATAAGTGGATCGCAAAGCAGCTCTTCAGTATGAGCAGCCGTCAGGACGGTCTGTGAATACATGATGGACTGCAAATATGCAGAATAACAGGAAAAGTTACAGGAGGAATCAAAATGGACGCATCAAGCGGAATGGGTATGGTTGGCGCTATTGTCTGGATGGTAGTACTGTTCGGAATTATGTACTTCTTAATGCTTCGCCCTCAGAAAAAAGAGCAGAAGAGACTTCAGGCAATGTTAAATGACATGGAGGTTGGCGACAGCATTGTTACTACCGGCGGCTTTTATGGAGTTGTCATTGATATGACAGAAGAAGACGTGATCGTAGAATTCGGTAATAACAAAAACTGCCGTATTCCTATGAGAAAACAGGCAATCGCTGAAGTTGAGAAAGCCGGAAGCGCTGCCGAATAATGAAAGAGAAATGATAAAAAGCAGAACACATAGTCAGTGATGACTGTGGTTCTGCTTTTTTGATTGGCACTTTTGTATTTTTTCACTTTAATAGGTTGAAATCTGTCGGAAAGTGCGTTATTATAATAACAATTACGCAATTAGAGTATTTTTGGAGGAAATTATTATGGATTATAAGATTGCATTGATCCCCGGCGACGGAATCGGACCGGAAATCGTAAGAGAAGCAAAGAAAGTACTGGACAAGGTATGCGAGAAATATGGACACAGCTTTTCCTATTCAGAAGTTCTGTTAGGCGGCGCATCCATCGATGTACACGGCGTACCCCTTACTGATGAGGCAATTGCCACTGCCAAATCATCAGACGCCGTACTGATGGGCTCTATTGGCGGAGATGCAAAAACTTCTCCATGGTATAAGCTTGAGCCGTCCAAACGCCCGGAAGCAGGACTTCTTGCAATCCGTAAGGCATTAAATCTTTTTGCAAACTTAAGACCGGCTTACCTTTACAATGAGCTGAGAAAAGCCTGCCCTCTCCGCGATGAGATCATCGGAGACGGATTTGACATGATCATTGTACGTGAGCTTACAGGCGGTCTGTATTTCGGAGAACGTCAGACTATTGAAGAGAATGGTGTGAAGAAAGCAATTGATACACTTTCCTATAATGAAAACGAAATCCGCCGTATTGCCATCAAAGCATTTGAGATCGCACGTAAGAGAAGAAATAAAGTGACAAGCGTAGATAAGGCAAATGTTCTGGATTCTTCCAGACTCTGGAGAAAAGTGGTAGAGGAAGTTGCCAAAGACTATCCAGATGTTACCTTAGAGCATATGCTGGTTGACAACTGCGCAATGCAGCTTGTACGTGATCCAAAACAGTTCGATGTTATCCTGACAGAGAACATGTTCGGAGATATCCTTTCAGATGAGGCAAGTATGGTAACAGGTTCCATCGGAATGCTTTCATCTGCAAGTTTAAATGAGACAAAATTCGGTCTCTATGAGCCAAGCCATGGTTCTGCACCTGATATTGCAGGACAGGATAAGGCAAACCCTATCGCAACTATCCTTTCCGCGGCAATGATGCTCCGCTTCTCCCTTGATATGGACAAGGAAGCAGATGCAGTGGAAGCAGCAGTGCAGAAGGTTCTGACAGAGGGATACCGCACAGGTGATATCATGTCAGAGGGATGCAAGCTTGTAGGAACAAAGGAAATGGGCGATCTGATCGCAGCAGCTCTGTAAGAATTGATATTAAGAGGATTCAGCCGGCGCAGGCAGATTACGGAGTCAGGAATTTCGGTTGAATCATTAAAAATAAATAAAACAGTAAGAAAAGAGGAAATAAAACAATGAGAAGTGATGCAGTAAAAACAGGCACACAGCAGGCACCTCACCGTTCCCTGTTTAATGCTCTTGGAATGACAAAAGAAGAAATGGACAGACCTCTGGTAGGTATCGTAAGTTCTTACAATGAAATTGTACCGGGTCATATGAATCTTGACAAGATCACACAGGCAGTTAAGCTTGGTGTGGCAATGGCAGGCGGCACACCTGTTATGTTCCCGGCAATCGCAGTATGCGACGGTATTGCAATGGGACACGTTGGAATGAAATATTCTCTGGTTACCAGAGACCTGATCGCAGATTCCACAGAAGCCATGGCAATGGCACATCAGTTTGATGCACTGGTAATGATTCCAAACTGTGACAAGAATGTACCTGGACTTCTGATGGCAGCAGCCAGACTGAATGTTCCTACTGTATTTGTAAGCGGCGGCCCAATGCTTGCCGGACATCTGAACGGACACAAGACAAGCCTTTCCAGTATGTTCGAGGCAGTAGGTGCTTACGCAGCAGGCAAGCTTGATGAAGACGGACTGACAGAATGTGAAATGAAAACATGTCCTACATGCGGATCCTGTTCCGGTATGTACACAGCAAACTCCATGAACTGTCTGACAGAGGTTCTTGGTATGGGTCTGAAAGGAAACGGAACCATCCCTGCTGTATATTCCGAGCGTATCCGTCTTGCAAAACATGCAGGTATGCAGGTTATGGAAATGTACAGAAAGAACATCCGTCCAAGAGATATCATGACAAAGGAAGCAATCCTCAATGCCCTGACAGTAGACATGGCACTTGGATGCTCCACAAACAGTATGCTTCACCTTCCGGCTATCGCTCATGAGATTGGAATGGACTTTGATATCAGCTTTGCAAATGAAATCAGTGCAAAGACTCCAAACCTCTGTCACCTTGCACCTGCAGGCCCTACATACATAGAAGACCTGAACGAAGCAGGCGGTGTATACGCAGTTATGAACGAACTGAATAAGAAGGGACTTCTTCATACTGAGTGCATGACAGTTACAGGCAAGACAGTAGGCGAGAACATCAAAGATTGTGTAAACTTAAATCCTGAAGTTATCAGACCGATTGACAATCCATACAGCCAGACAGGCGGACTTGCAGTTCTCAAGGGTAACCTTGCACCGGACGGTGGTGTTGTAAAACGTTCTGCAGTTGTAGAAGAGATGATGGTCCATGAAGGACCTGCAAGAGTCTTTGACTGCGAGGAAGACGCAATCGCAGCTATCAAAGGCGGCAAGATCGTAGAGGGTGACGTAGTAGTTATCCGTTACGAAGGACCGAAAGGCGGCCCTGGTATGAGAGAAATGCTGAACCCTACATCTGCGATCGCAGGTATGGGACTGGGATCTTCTGTAGCACTGATCACAGACGGACGTTTCAGCGGTGCATCCAGAGGAGCATCCATCGGACACGTATCACCGGAAGCAGCAGTCGGCGGACCGATCGCACTTGTTGAAGAAGGGGATATCATCAGTATTAACATTCCGGAACTGAAACTGGAGATCAAGGTTTCTGATGAAGAAATGCAGGCAAGAAAAGCTAAATGGCAGCCTCGTGAGCCAAAGGTAACAACAGGATATCTTGCAAGATATGCTGCTATGGTAACTTCCGGAAACAGAGGAGCGATCCTTGAGGTACCAAAAGCAAAATAAAGATGAACAAGTACCCGGCGGGAATTGCAGCATAACCTGTGATTCCTGCCTGAAAAGTTAGGAGGATACGTAAAGATGCAGCTTACAGGTGCTGAAATCATCGTTGAATGTTTAAAAGAACAGGGCGTTGACACTGTATTCGGATATCCGGGCGGTGCCATCCTGAATGTATATGACGCCCTCTATGAATATAAAGACCAGATCACACATGTACTGACTTCTCATGAGCAGGGAGCATCCCATGCAGCAGACGGATACGCAAGAGCAACCGGTAAAGTCGGTGTGTGTCTTGCAACTTCCGGTCCCGGAGCTACCAATCTGGTAACAGGAATCGCTACCGCATACATGGATTCCGTACCAATGGTGGCAATCACATGTAACGTGGGAACCCCGCTGCTCGGAAAGGATTCTTTCCAGGAGGTTGATATTACAGGAATTGTAATGCCTATCACAAAGCACAGCTTTATCGTAAAAGACATTACTACTCTGGCAGACACTGTACGCAGAGCATTCTATATTGCAAAGAGCGGACGTCCCGGTCCTGTGCTTGTAGATGTGACCAAGGATGTGACAGGTGCGAAATATGAATATACTGCCTGCGCTCCTGCTGAGATCACACCGAAAACAGACACCATCAAAGACGAAGACATTGCAACTGCAGTACAGATGATCAAAGAAGCGAAGAGACCATTTATTTTTACAGGTGGCGGCACGATTATCTCAGAAGCATCCAGAGAAGTGACAGAGCTTGCTCACAGAATCGATGCTCCTGTATGTGACAGTCTTATGGGTAAGGGAGGATTTTCCGGAGAAGATCCTCTGTACACAGGAATGCTTGGAATGCATGGGACCAAAACTTCCAATCTTGGTGTCTCAGGCTGCGATCTCCTGATCGTGCTGGGAGCCAGATTCAGTGACCGTGTCACAGGAAACACGAAGACCTTTGCAAAGAATGCGAAGATTCTCCAGATTGACGTAGATGCTGCAGAGATTAACAAGAACATCGTAGTAGATGCAAGTGTGGTAGGAGATGAGAAAGAAGTTCTCAAACGTATTCTGGCAGAGGTTCCGGAAATGAGACATCCGGAATGGACTGCACATATCAGTGAACTGAAGGAAAAATATCCGTTAAGATATGATCATTCCCAGCTTACAGGCCCATACATTATTGAAAAGCTGTACGAACTGACAAAGGGAGATGCCATCATCACAACAGAGGTTGGACAGAACCAGATGTGGGCAGCTCAGTATTTTAAATACAAAGAGCCAAGAACCTTCCTTTCTTCCGGTGGCCTGGGAACTATGGGATATGGACTTGGTGCAGCCATCGGTGCCAAGATGGGAAGACCGGACAAGACAGTGGTAAACATTGCAGGTGACGGCTGCTTCCGTATGAATATGAATGAGATCGCAACAGCAGTCCGCTGTGGCAGACCTTTAATTGAAATCGTATTGAACAATCATGTACTGGGAATGGTACGTCAGTGGCAGACCTTGTTCTATGACCACAGATATTCCCATACAATTTTAAATGATGCAGTAGATTTTGTGAAACTGGCAGAAGCCATGGGAGCAAAAGCAATCCGTATCACAAAGATGGAAGAGGTAGAGCCTGCATTAAAAGAGGCTCTGGCATGTCCGGGACCTATCGTACTTGACTGTATGATCGATCAGGATCTCAGCGTATTCCCGATGGTACCGGCAGGCGCAAGCATTGATGATATTTTTGATGAGGAGGATATGAAAAACAATGAGCAGAGTGTATAATTTTTCCGCAGGACCGGCTGTACTGCCGGAAGAGGTACTGAAAGAAGTAGCAGAGGAGATGATGGACTATCAGGGCTCTGGTATGTCTGTAATGGAAATGAGCCACAGAAGTGCTGATTTCCAGAAGATCATCGACGAGGCAGAGCAGGATCTCCGTGATCTGATGAAGATTCCGGATAACTATAAGGTATTATTCCTTCAGGGCGGAGCTTCCCAGCAGTTCGCAGCAATCCCTATGAACCTTATGAAGAACAAGGTAGCTGATTACATTGTAACAGGACAGTGGGCAAAGAAAGCATACCAGGAAGCACAGAAATATGGAAAAGCAAACAAGATCGCTTCTTCTGAGGATAAGACTTTCTCCTATATTCCTGACTGCAGCGACCTTCCAATCAGCCCGGATGCAGACTATGTATACATTTGCGAAAACAACACAATCTACGGAACAAAATTCAAGAAGCTTCCCAACACAAAAGGAAAAACTCTGGTAGCAGATGTTTCCTCCTGCTTCTTATCTGAGCCTGTTGATGTATCCAAATATGGCATCATCTATGGCGGTGTACAGAAGAATATCGGACCTGCTGGTATGGTAATCTCCATTATCCGCGAAGATCTGATCACAGACGATGTTCTGGAAGGAACACCTACTATGCTGAAATTCAAAACACAGGCAGACGCAGGTTCTCTTTACAATACTCCAAACTGCTACTGCATCTATGTATGCGGTAAAGTCTTCAAATGGCTGAAGAAAATGGGCGGTCTGGAAGAAATGCAGAGACGCAACATCGAGAAAGCAAAAATCCTCTATGATTTCCTTGATCAGAGCAAACTCTTCAAAGGAACTGTTGTACCGGAAGACCGTTCTCTCATGAATGTACCTTTCGTAACAGGTGACAAGGACATGGATGCCAAATTTGTAAAAGAAGCAAAAGAGGCAGGACTTGTAAACTTAAAGGGACACCGTACAGTGGGCGGTATGCGTGCAAGTATCTACAACGCTATGCCAAAAGAAGGTGTGGAAGCACTGGTTGCTTTCATGAAGAAGTTTGAGGAGGAAAATGCATAATGTTTCAGTATCATTGCCTGAATCCCATTGCAGAAAAAGGTCTGGGATTATTTGATGAAGAATATAAGAAAAGCGAAGATCTGCAGGAGTGTGATGCAGTCCTTGTAAGAAGTGCAAAGATGCATGACATGGAGCTTCCTGAGAGCGTAAAAGTAATCGCACGTGCAGGTGCAGGTGTCAACAATATTCCTGTAAAGGACTGTGCAGAAAAAGGTGTGGTAGTATTCAATACACCGGGCGCCAATGCAAACGGTGTTAAGGAGCTTGTACTTGCAGGTATGCTCCTTGCTTCCCGTGATATCGTAGGTGGTATCGAATGGGTTGCCAAAGAGAAAGACCAGGAAGACATCGACAAACTTGCTGAGAAACAGAAAAAACAGTTTGCAGGATGCGAGATCATGGGCAAGAAGCTGGGTATCATCGGTCTTGGTGCCATCGGAGCAATGGTGGCAAACGCTGCTTCTGCACTTGGAATGGAAGTATACGGATATGATCCATACATCTCTATTGATGCTGCATGGAATCTTTCCCGCACCATCAAGCACATCAAGAGCCTGGATGAGATTTATTCCCAGTGTGATTACATCACCATCCATGTGCCTCTTCTTGACAGCACAAGACAGATGATTAACAAAGAAGCATTAGACAAGATGAAAGACGGCGTAGTACTTCTGAATTTTGCCCGGGATCTTCTGGTTGATGAGGATGCCCTGATCGAAGCATTAGACAGCGGAAAAGTAAAGAAATATGTGACAGACTTTGCAAACCATACAGTAGCAGGACATAAGGGAATCCTGGTAACTCCACACCTTGGAGCATCTACAGAAGAATCCGAAGAAAACTGTGCGGTAATGGCAGTAAAAGAAGTCAGAGATTTCCTCGAGAACGGAAATATCAAGAACTCTGTAAACTTCCCCAACTGTGATATGGGAACCTGCGTAGCAGTAGGACGTATTGCCATCTGCCACAAAAACATCCCGAACATGATCAGCCAGTTCACCAAGATCCTTGGTGCAGAAGGTCTGAACATCGCAGATATGACAAACAAGAGCAAAGGCGAATACGCATATACTCTCATTGATCTGGAAAGCGCAGCATCCAAAGAAGCACTGAATGAGCTGAAAGCAATTGAAGGTGTTTCCAGAGTTCGTGTGGTAAAATAAGAAACATTGATCTGAAAAAGTAATAAAAAATCTCCTGTGATTCTGGTTGCAATCACAGGAGATTTTTTATTACTTTACTATAAACTATTTTTTGACTTTGAATTTTTTTATATCGGAATATGGACTGTAAACTCTGGATTTATCCTTGGAGGTCTTATTCCAGGAACGTACTGTCACATACCAGGTGCCTTTCTTTACATTTGTAAAGGTTACAGTTACGGTATTTTTGCCTTCTGTACGTTTCACATATTTCTTAACCGGATATTTCTCACCTGCGGAGGTCTTGTATTTGTTTCCGAGCAGGATTTCATAACCTGTGGCGTTTTTGCATTTTGTGTAAGTAACAGTCACAGTGTTTTCTTTTACAGTAATATCTTTGATCTTTGGCTGCTGTGGTGTGACAACAGTGATCTTGATCTTCTTGATCTTTGTCCAGGAACCATAGACCTTATTGCCCTGTGCATCCAGAACCCAGCTTCGGGCTGCCACATACCAGGTACCTTTTGAAAGATATTTGAAAGATGCCTGTGGCTTGCCTGTTGAGGAAACTGTTTTGCTGAATTTACCGGTCTGGAGCATATTTGATTTCTTGCTGATTACGAAGTCATAACCCTGAGCACCTGCACATCCTTTGGAAAGTTTGACAGTTAATTTATTTCTGTCAATGGAATGGCTGGAAATCTTTGTGTTAGCAGGACGCAGGTATGCACCGTTTTCATCTGTGATACTTCCGTCTGTGTGAATGACTCTGCCATTGAGAGATTCTGTACCAAATGCTATGAAATAATCCTGTCCTTTGGAAAGGGTAAAGTCAGCATATGGAATACTGCGCTCAAATGCACCGCCTACAGTTACAGTCTGGATACACTGCAGAACCCCATTCTCAGCATCATACCAGAACAGATTTGCCATAAGTCCTGCACAGGAAGCATCTGCCTTTACAGAAAGCACAGCCGGGAAATCGAAAGCTCCGTTTCTTCCAAGATGGAAACCGAAATCATTCTGGTTTGTGGAGATCAGGCTGTATAATGCTGCCGGGATATGTTCTGCTGTGTTTGTAACAGAAAGATCAGTATCGGCAGGTGTTTCTGCTGTAATGGAAGTACCGTTGATCTTCCAGATGAAACCATTCTCCATATCAAGATTCAGGGAAATATCTTTGCCTTTTATCCCGGATAAAACAGAAGCAGGAAGCGTCCTGGAACCGTTCAGGGTAATGGAAATGGTATCTTTTTCTTTGGAAGCCTTAATCAGATCGTTGACAGCATCCCAGCCTTTCTTCTGGAAACTTCCCTCAATGTAAGGTTCACCGTCGCCAAGTTTTCCGAGGTTTTTTGTATCCTGATGTTTGCACCGCTTACAGGTGTAAGTTATGATTCCGTCAGTTTCTGTAGTTGGTTCTGTAGTGATAACGCCGCTGTCATAGTCATGTCCATATGCGGAAATGGTATAACCATAGGAAATTGTTTTATTACAGTCTTTACAGTAGGTATCTCCACTGTATCCGCTGGAAGTACAGGATGGAGAGGAGTAGTAACGTCCTGCGGTGTGTTCGTGTGTACATTTACCTCTGATAATTGTGTAAGTAACAGTTTCTCTTTCATAATTGCCTTTGTCTGCATCAGAACCGGTATAAACTGCGATAACAGAATTACTTCCTTCCTGTAAATCCTTAGAAGAATCTTGCCAGTTCCAGTTTGTGGGTAAGTTAGTGGTTATATCTGCAACTTTCTTACAAGTCCATGGAACGAATATCTGGGGGTCCAAAGGAAGATTTGCTATCTTTGCTGGAAAGATTGTTGCTTGAATTTCATCAGAAACCCATGGCTCATAATTATCTTTGCTGATACGTATCCGTACTTTTGTTTTTTTAGAATCAGATACGTTTTTTACTTTCGGACAGGTTGTATTCCAGTTAGGACTTCCGGTTTCTGTTGAATATTCGACTGTACTGCCAGCTGGATAGGATGAATTTTCATTTATAACTGGGTGTTCGCATTCATCATATGTTCCACTATATGCTGTAATTTTGATGGAATCTTTATCAAAGGTTGCCGGATTAATCGTAAGTGTTCCGAGAGTTGCCTGTATATTATAATTTTTATTTGTATATGAAGCCATCGTGATTGACCAAGAGGTATTGGCATCTGTAATTGGTGAAGATTTTATTGCATTAGTTGTAAGTGTTATGCCTAAATCGTTGGTAGTATCATTAGGAGCTAGAGATGTTTGTTCAGATACTGAATAGGTTAATTCAGGATTATCTTCTCCATAGTTCCTTTCTTTATTATCAATTAAAATATTAAGGTTTCGACGCTCAATCGTGAAAGTCCAATCCGGATCTGTAAAACGGTTTCCTGCTATATTTGCCGTTACGGTATAAGTTCCTGCATTGATAGCCTCATTTGATTTCTGACCATCATCTTTATTATAATAGGACAGTGTAATTTTATCTTTTATATCTTCAATATTACATTCTAAAGGGGCTTTTTGCGCTGTTCCATCATATGTTAAATTCGATGGCTTAGTAAATGTAAAGTTCCGATTTGTAATAGGCTTGAATTCATTATTATTATTTTTTTTGTCAAAATAATAGGTTTGTGTTGTATTTCCGACAGAAATAGTATGCGTTTCACCGGTTAGCCATGCGTACAGCGGATCGACTGCTTGGTGATTCTTGGGTTCCCATGACGTAGGATTTCTATCAATTATTACAGCCTCAGATTTTGGATTTTCAATAGTACAACAGTAAACGTCTTTCCTTTGGGTGTTTTTTGGGGAGCTGGATACGGAAGAGGCTTTTACCGAGCCGCCATTAATAATAATATCAGAATTTTCACCGCCGATGCCAGTTCCACGTGTGGAAGATGCAGTTACCGAGCCGCCATTAATAATAATATCAGAGTTTTCACCGCCGATGCCAGTTCCACGTGTGGAAGATGCAGTTACCGAGCCGCCATTAATAGTAATATCAAAATTTTTACCGCCGATGCCAGTTTTGGATTCGGAAAATGCAGTTACCGAGCCGCCATTGATAGTAAGCGTAGAGTCGTGATTGCCGATACCAAAGTAACCCTTTGCAGTTAAACTGCCATTATTACCTGGAGAATTATTGATGCTAGTTTCAGAGCTAGGGTTAATCTGCAAAGCAGATTCTGAGCCGTGGTTTTCAAGGGAGTTGCTATTTTCTAAATATATATAGTTTTTACCTGTAGGATTATCTATAACTAGTGCTGGCACTGCGCCGGAAACAATATTTACATTATTTAGATAAATATAAAAGTTTCCATGCTGAGGTTGTTTGATTATAATGGGGTCATGAGTAATATTGCCATTACCATTAAATCTGTACGAACCAGGATCGCGTATTATCCAAGCATTTCTGGAATTATTATAAAGAGTATCGTTGGTATTATTCAAATCAATTTTTGTTAGATCAGCAGTAGCTGGCATAACATTTGCTTCATTGCTAAATTCAGGTATACTCTCTGAACTGAACACAGATAATTCTTCTTCTGTTTCTTCTATTACTTCCTGATTATCATCGGAAAAGATTTCAGGAATTTCTTCAGTTACCTCTTCCAGATTCCCGGAAGTAAATTCCCCCGCAAATATAGTCTGGGGGGGCATGTTTGTGGAACACAGTGCAAGTGCCATAACCCCGGCTAATAATTTCTTTCTCATAAAGATCGCCTCCCTGTTATAAAATATATGTTTATAGGGATATTATACATCATGGAATGAAATTATATAATGCCCGTTAGAAGGCAAAAAAGTGCCTTTTTGCTATTATTTATTTACAAATGGTTTCAATTCTTCGCGTTTTTCTATGCCCAGCAGATGGAAAATGCGGGAAAGATAATGTTTGATCGTATTTGGTGACAGAGACAGTTGTTTTGCGATTTCCTGATTGGTCCAGCCTTTGCTTGCGAGCATGGCTATGGAGAATTCCATAGGCGTCAGTTTATCTGTAACAGAGGACTGAAGCTGGGGATTATGAATAGCCATCCAGCCACGACTGAAGGCAATAACTGCCTGGGAAAGCTGTCTGTAACTTTCCGGTTCTGCAGGTTTGATGCAGGCTTCAATCTGTCCAAGCATCAACCCATGATGTTCGATAAACGGTTCCAGAAATCCATCCGGTTTTGCCATGTTCCATGCTTTTATCAGAGCTTCTCTGGCCTCATCCTGCTGTTTCAGGTTGATCAGACACATAATGATTACGCAGTAGAGATATTCCATGGCAACAGGATAGCAGCCGTCAAGCATCAGAAAGACAGACTGGCATAATCCCAGTGCCCGTTTATATTCTTTGTGAAGATAAGCGTTATGAGCGAGGATATAAACAGCATAAGCGCGAAGCCCTGAAGGTAAAGATGGCAGAAAATCCTGAAGAGGAGGAAGTCCGTCTGTGGGAAGATGCATCAGTACCATGGCCAGATAGTTGGCAAAAACACAGGAGGCCATGATTCCTTTTGGTGCAGAACTGTCTTTTGCGAGAAGAAGACATTCCTGAATATTTCTGAATCCCATTTTGGAGGCAGATGGATTGCCCAGAGTAAGATTGGAAAAAGAATATAAAAGTGCTGCGGACAGGCGCAGACAGAGATCTTTGTCCTGGAGATAAAGTTCCGCAATATTTCTGCATTCTTCTGCACGTCCCGAGAAATAATATAATTCAGCCTGTGCAATCTGCCGTTGATCCAAATCCTGAAAATTGTCCACAGTAGCCTGTGCCTGTCCGGGAGTAAAAGAACTGTTCATCAAGGGCATAAGACGGGAAAGAGCAGAATCCTGAAAATTATCTGATGAATTCATTATAAAAACACATCCTTATTATAATAGTAACAAACCGGAACCGGTATCAGCGTAAACAGTCCGGTGTAAATATGAGAATTAAAATGAAGCCCTGTCTGGCAGTGCAGCGGGCTTCATTATTGTCCATTAAGGAAATATATAAATTAACATCCTCTTGACTTCATAAAGTCAAGAACCTCTTCTTTGGTGGACATAACGCGAAGAGCACCCTTGCGTGTGGTGATCAGAGAAGCTGCCGCATTTGCGAATGTGAGCAGTTCTTTTAAGTTCTCTTCTGTCAGATTGTCCAGACCATGTTCCAGAACATAATTTAAGGAACTTGCGCAGAAGGTATCGCCTGCACCTGTTGTCTCGATAGTCTTTTCCTGAAGGAAAGGAGCAGCTTCCACTTTCATGTCTTTGTAGTAAGCGCGGCTTCCGTCTTTTCCAAGTGTGATAAGGATAAGCGGAATGTTGTATTTCTCTTTCAGAAGTGCGGCACCCTTGTCATAGTCTGTAGTTCCGAACAGGAATTCAACTTCGTTATCTGAGATTTTCAGAATATCGCATTTGCCAAGGCCATATTCAATCTCTGCCTTTGCGTCATCCAGAGATTTCCATAATGGCGGGCGAAGGTTCGGGTCGAAGCTGACGATACATCCGGCTTCTTTTGCAACGTCGATGGCATAGCGGGTTGCCTCGCGTACTCCTTCGTGAGTGGAAGAAAGAGTTCCGAAGTGGAAGATTCTGGAATCTCTGATCAGGTCTTCCTGGATTTCATCTTTGGTGAGCATCATATCTGCTCCCGGGTTACGGTAGAAGGAGAAATCTCTGTCTCCGTCAGGATAGGTGTGTACGAAGGCAAGTGTTGTGTGTACTTCGTTGTCGATCACAAGGTTGCGGGTATCGATCCCTACTTCCTCTACAGCATTCTTAAGCTGGGTTCCGAACATGTCGTTTCCGACTTTGCCGATGAATGCAGTTTTTTTGCCAAGTTTTTCAAGCATTGCAAGCACATTGCATGGAGCACCGCCTGGATTGGCTTCCAGCATCGGATTTCCCTGTGCGCTGTTACCGTTTTCAGTAAAGTCAATCAATAATTCGCCTAATGCGGTTACGTCAAAGGCTTTGTTTCCCATTTTGTATCCTCCTTGTTGTGATGGAAAGAAGCAAAGTATCCGGAACAAGATTCTTTCCATAGTTAATAACATAAATTTAGCGCAGGAAAGGGAATTTGTCAAACAATTTTCTTTATTTTTTTGTGCAAAGATGCTAAAATAAACATAACTTGATTTGTTATTGTTTACAGGTGACGTTTAATGTACCATAAATACGCTGCCGGTAAGAGTAACCGATCATCGTATTTCTGACAATCGGGGAGGTAGCACAGCTATGGACGAAAAAGTATACGGCTATATGGACTGGCCGAGGATTGAAGCTATTGTGTATGGAGAGGAAACTGCTCCCAGAGATGTGATGGGACCAAGGATCACACAGGACGGAGTTCTTATTCAGGGATTTTTTCCTGATGCAGAAGAAGTCAGTGTGATCAGCGGAAAGAAAACCTATGTCTGCGAGAAAGAAGACGAGGCCGGATATTTTGCAGTATTGCTTCCTGTACGCAAGGTGCCGGAATACAGATTCCTTATAAAAATGGGAGAGACAGAGACAGAATGTTATGATCCCTATGCTTTTCCATGCCAGATCACAGAGGAAGAGGAGAAGGCTTTCTGCGCGGGTGTTTATTATGAGGCATATAAGAAGCTGGGCGCACACCCTATGGAGATTAAAGGAGTGAAAGGTACTCTTTTTGCTGTCTGGGCTCCGAACGCAGTGAGTGTAAATATTGCAGGTGATTTTAATGGATGGATCGGACGTGCGACTATTATGCATCGTATGCCTATGTCCGGTATCTTTGAGCTGTTTGTACCCGGGGTAGAGGCAGGGACACATTATAAATATGAAATTAAAGTCAAAGGCGGCGAAGTTCTGTTAAAGGCTGATCCTTATGGGAACAGTGCAGACCATGATCCTGAGGGAGCATCTGTGGTAGCAGATGTAAGTGCTTTTCAGTGGAATGACGGAGACTGGATGAAAGAGCGTCACAGATTTGATGACAGGAAACAGCCGGTTTCTATATACGAAACATCTCTGGAGGAATGGAAATCCGCTGAGGAGCTGGTGGAATTTCTGGCAGAGGAAGATTTTACCCATGTGGAACTCCATCCTGTGATGGAATACCTGGATGATATTACAGGTGGTTATTCTACATATGCATATTATGCACCTACTTCCAGATTTGGAAGCGTGGCGGATTTTCAGAAGCTGGTAGATGAGCTGCATCAGGCGGGGATCGGTGTGATCCTGGACTGGACACCTGCACAGTTCCCACGTTATGCCTCCGGTCTGGAGAAATTTGACGGAACACCTCTTTATGAGAGACAGAATCCGGCAGAGGCGATTCATCCATTCTGGGGAACACTGCTCTATAATTACGGAAGCCCGATGGTGAAGGATTTCCTGATCTCCAATGCCTGCTTCTGGGCTGAGGTCTACCATGCTGACGGCCTGCGTATGGATGATGTAGATGCCATGTTGTATCTGGACTATGGCAGAAATCAGGGAGAGTGGACACCTAATATTTACGGAACCAATGAAAACCTGGATGCTCTGGAATTTCTGAAGCATCTGAATTCTGTGATAAAGGAGAGAAATCCCGGATTGCTTTTAGTTGCTCAGGAGAACGGACTCTGGCCGGAGCTGACAGACAGTGTGGAGAATGACCATCTGGGATTTGACTATAAATGGAGTGGCGGATGGACAAAAGATCTGCTTGAATATCTGAGTAAGGATCCTATTGAGAGAAAGAATTACCATGATCAGCTGACTATGTCCATGCTCTATGCATACTGCGAACATTATATTCTGACGCTTGGCAGCAGGGATGTTGGTACATTGAAGGATTTTGCGGATAAGCTGCCGGGAAGTGAAGAACAGAAGAATGCGCAGATCAGAGAGGCTTATGCTTATATGATGCTTCATCCGGGATGCAAGATGATGGCACCGGATAAAGATATGCCAAAGGAACTGGAAGTATTTGTCAAAGACCTCAATAATATGTATCTTGCTCATCCTGCACTTTATCAGCTGGATGATGAATATGATGGATTTGAATGGGTTCAGCTGATGAAGTATGAGGAGAATGTGATCGCATTCATGAGAAAGACAGAGAAACCGGAAGAAACTATTTTGGCTGTCTGCAATTTCGCGGCAATCCCATATGAAAACTACAATGTGGGAGTTCCTTTTGCCGGCAAATATAAAGAAATCTTTAACAGCGATGATAAAAAGTATGGTGGTAATGGTGTAGTAAATACGAGAGTTAAAGCGGCGAAGAAGGCTGAGTGTGATGAGAGAGAGTACTCCATCACAGTAAAGCTTCCGGCACTTGGCGTGGCAGTCTTTACCTGCACTCCGGAAGAAACTGAGAAAAAGCCTGCTGCCGAGCACAGCCAGATCAAGAAATCCATCACCAAGACAAGAACTGTACGCAAGGCTGCCGGGAAAACAAAAGCAGCTGTAAAAACTGCAGTGAAACCGGTGACGAAAACAGTATCTGAAATACCGGTCAAAAAGGACTTGACAGAGAAGAAATAATATTATAAACTAAATGCTGTGGCTGTCAGAATTATCAATTTCTGACAGATTACAGCATAAGCTGAAATAGCTCAGTCGGTAGAGCACTTCACTCGTAATGAAGGGGTCGTGAGTTCGAGTCTCATTTTCAGCTTGGAAGATATTGGGCAATTGTAATTTTATAGAAAATCCGCTATACTGAAAAGCAGAGTATAGTGGATTTTTTATGTTTTTATGGATGTTCGTATGGTGAGTACCTTAAAATTGCCGGTAGGAATTGAAATGATTGTAAAGAGAAATTTACGTTACTGTCCACACGCCACTATCCCGCGAGGTGTTTTGGCATGAATATGCAAAAATCCCGAGACATACAAGCCAAAATTCCATTGCCGCAGGCAATCTGGAATGAATTTTGGCTAAGTTACTGTGAACGGAGTGAACAGTAACAAATTTACTTGACAATCTCGGGCCTATCCTTTAATATAGCTTTTGGATTATACCAAATAAATAATGACCGGGAATCTATCAAGAAGAATGGTTGATTTCCGGTTTTCTTATGTGGACATCATGGTCAGGAGTGCACGCAGACTGGATGGAACAAAAACGGACCGGATATATCTATAATTGGAAAAATGGACATATACAGATGCGAAACCATGCAGAGACTGGCACTGTAACAGGCGTCAGCATTGGCATAAACCGATGTAGGGGCGAGAGCTTTTACGCGTGGTTTCGTATCTTTTTTAGTATAAAGAGGTATCTTTTTTACATGAAAGGAGCTGAGTATAGTTGGCAGAGGTTTCACTTGAACTGAAGGAGATAAAGAAAAGTTTTACAGAAGGCGAAGCAGTTCTGGATAATATCAGTCTTGAGATCAGTAAAGGGGAGTTTATTACTTTGCTGGGATCTTCGGGATGCGGCAAAACGACAACACTTCGGATCATTGCCGGTCTGGAACAGCCCGATGCAGGAAGTGTCTGGCTGGATGGCAGAGAAGTGACAGGTCTGGAGCCGAACCAGAGGGATGTGAATACGGTATTTCAGAATTATGCCCTCTTTCCGCATATGAATGTTGCGGAGAATATTGGCTATGGTCTGAAACTGAAAAAAGTTCCTAAGAATGAGATTAGGAAAAAAGTTTCTCAGATGCTGGAACTGGTACAGCTTGAAGGATATGAAAAAAGAAAGCCTTCTGAACTCTCGGGCGGTCAGAAACAGAGAGTTGCCATTGCGAGAGCACTGGTGAATAATCCCAAGGTACTGCTTCTGGATGAGCCGCTGGGAGCACTGGATCTGCAGCTTCGCCGTGCGATGCAGATAGAACTGAAGCATCTGCAGAAGAAGCTGGGAATTACATTTATCTATATCACTCATGATCAGGAAGAAGCTATCAATATGTCTGACAGGATCGCGGTGATGAGGGACGGACGTATTGAGCAGATCGGAACACCGGATGAGATCTATAATCATCCAAAGACCAGTTATGTAGCAACATTTGTAGGAAATGCCAATATCCTGCATGGGGCTGCAGAGAGTATTCAGGGAGAGAATGCAATCGTAAAGATTGGAAATGACAGGGTAATTGTAAAGCTTGAAACAAGTCAGCAGAATACAGAGGATACAGGGGGAAAACAATACCTGTCAGCAGGAGAGAAAGTAACTCTGGCTGTGAGAAGCGAAAATATATTGTTACAGGAAACTGCTGTAATCGGTGATACCGGTACAGATCACAGAGACACTGTTGATATAAGTGTGTCAGGCGGTGGTTTGGATGCACATAATAAGAATAGTGTATCAGGTTTACAGGCAACTGTTACAGAGAAGAACTTTGCAGGAGGTCAGCTTCGTGTAACTCTGAAGCTGAGTGATGGTACACAGTTGATCGCCAGCAGATACGGAATCGACGCATCCGTCGCAGAAGGCCAGACAGTAAGATGCAGTTTTCTGCCGACAGATGTAGTACTGGTAGACAGGGAGGACATTCATGAAGAAGCGTAGAAACCGTTCTGACAGTTCTGCATGGATGGCACTTCCACTGTACATTTTTACTATTGTGTTTGTAGTATGCCCCCTTATCTATATGGTGGCGCTGAGTTTTGCTACGCCGTCCAGAGGATTTGGGGTGACCTGGAAATTTACGCTGGACAATTACAGAAATATTTTGGAACCTGTATATCTGAATACATTTGTGGAATCACTGAAGCTGGCATTTACCAGTACGATAGTAATCGCTTTGATCGGCTATCCGTTCGGGTATTTCATGGCGAGGCTGCCGGAGCACAGAAAGAAAAAGGCACAGCTTCTGTTGTCTACGCCGTTCTGGGTAAATTCCCTGATCCGTCTGTATGGCTGGATTATTATTTTGCAGAAAAAAGGACTTTTGAACTTTGTATTGATGAAACTTGGGATCATTGAGAAACCGCTGTCTATCCTGTACAGCTACCCGGCAATTGTGATCGGTATGATTTATGTGCTTCTCCCGTTTATGATCATGTCTGTATACTCCAGCGCAGAGAAGCTGGACTGGTCTTATGTGGAGGCTGCCAGAGACCTTGGGGCATCCAGACTGCAGGCATTTTTTACTATAACACTGAAGCTTACACTGCCCGGGCTGCTTTCGGGTGTGATCCTGACTTTCGTGCCATCCATGGGACTGTTCTTTATTGCAGATATCCTGGGTGGAAATAAAGTGGTACTTGTCGGAAGCCTGATCCAGGATCAGATGACAAGAGGAAGTAACTGGCCCTTTGCAGCAGCACTTGCTGTGGTGATGATGGTACTTACAACTGTACTGATCATGATTTACAGGAAAGTGACAAATGCCAGAGAACTGGAGGGAATCGGATGAAAAAGAATTCAAGATTTGCCGGATTTTATATGGGGCTGATTTTCTTTCTGATGTATCTCCCTATTGCAGTAGTGATCGTCTTCTCATTTAATGAATCTAAACTGCCAGTGAAATTTACAGGCTTTTCCCTGAAATGGTATCAGGAACTTTTCCATGACAGAGCAATGCTGGAAGCGTTGGTGAACAGTCTGATCCTTGGGGTATTAAGCTGTCTGGTAAGCGCAGTGATCGGTACTCTGGGTGCAGTTGGGTTATCAAGGATTCACTGGAAGTCAAAAGGGGCACTGGAATACATTTCCATATTGCCGTTAATGATACCGGAGATCATCCTTGGTATGGTGCTGATGGCATTCTTTTATATGCTGAACCTGCCCTTTGGCATGCTGACACTGTTAATAGGTCATACGGTATTCTGTGTGCCTTATATTCTGATGGAAGTGAAGGCAAGACTGGCAGGCATGGATCCGGCGCTGGAAGAGGCAGCAAGGGATCTGGGTGCGGGACCTTTCCGGGCTTTCCGGGATATTACGCTGCCGTTAATTATGCCGGCTGTAATTTCAGGTTCGCTGCTTGCGTTTGCCATGTCCATGGATGATGTGGTAATAAGTATTTTTGTAAACGGACCGCGTCTGTCTACGCTGCCGATCAAGGTGTACACACAGCTGAAAACGGGAGTGACGCCGGAGATCAATGCGTTGTGTACGATATTGCTGGCAGCTACACTGGCTATTTTTATTGTTTATTCACTGATAACAAAGAAGAAAAAATAAATGCTATAGCTTTCACGAATATTCTGAACAGCCGGCAAATGCTTTTGGAACAGCCGGATTATAAAAAACAGAGAAAAATACATTCAGAGGAAGGAAAAGATGATGAACAAACTGATTGAGTTAAAAAATCTGACCAAGAATTTTGATGATCAGCAGGTTTTGCGCGGCATCAATCTGGATATTTACGAAAAGGAATTCCTGACGCTTTTGGGACCCAGCGGATGTGGAAAGACAACCACTCTTCGAATCATTGCAGGCTTTGAAGAACCAAGTGACGGAGAAGTACTGTTTAACGGGATTGAGATTTCCAAGCTTCCCCCGTACAAGAGAGAGGTTAACACTGTGTTTCAGAAGTATGCTCTTTTTCCTCATTTAAATGTGGCGGAGAACATCGGTTTCGGGCTGAATCTGAAGAAGGTCGATAAAACTGTCATCGCCCAGAAGGTGGAGCGTATGCTGAAGATGGTTGGTCTGGAAGGCTTTGGGAAAAGAGATGTAACTCTGCTCTCCGGTGGACAGCAGCAGAGAGTGGCCATTGCCAGAGCTCTGGTAAATGAGCCGAAGGTTCTGCTTTTAGATGAGCCCCTGGGTGCACTGGATGCAAAGATCCGTAAACAGATGCAGGTAGAATTAAAGAAGATCCAGCAGGAAGTCGGCATCACTTTCATTTATGTTACCCATGACCAGGAAGAAGCCCTGTCCATGTCAGATACGGTTGTTGTTATGAATAACGGTGAGATTCAGCAGATCGGTTCGCCTACAGATATCTACAATGAGCCAGAAAACCGTTTTGTTGCAGGCTTTATCGGTGAATCCAATATTATCGAGGGAACCATGATCCGCGATTATCTGGTTGCTTTTGACGGATTTGAGTTTGAATGTGTGGATAAGGGATTTGAGGATAATGAAGAGATCGAAGTTGTATTAAGACCTGAGGATCTGGATATCGTAGATCCCGGTCAGGCAAAGATCAGGGGAATCGTGCGCAATATTACCTTCAAGGGTGTGCATTATGAGATCCTGATCGAGACAGAACTTCGTACTTATATGGTTCATACCACAGATTATGCGGAAGTCGGAAGGGAAGTGGGACTGAAATTCGGGCCTGAAGACATCCATGTTATGTGTAAGATGGGAAGCTACTGATGAAACAGTACAGAAGTCTTATCAAACCATATCTTGTGTGGGCATTTGTGGTCATTGTCATCCCGCTGATACTGATCGCATTATATGCATTTACAGAAGATGGAAACGAAGTGTTGACGTTCTCCTTTACACTGGAGAATTTCCGCAAATTCCTGGAAGCAACGTATATGAGCGTTATTTTCAAGTCCTTTAAGCTTGGAATCCTGACGACAGTCATCTGTCTGGGACTTGGCTATCCGCTGGCATATATTATTTCCAAATGTCCGGAAAAATCCCAGAGTCTTCTGATCCTGCTGGTAACTATTCCGGAATGGATCAATATGCTTCTGCGTACTTATGCATGGATGAACCTGCTGTCGGACAATGGTATCATCAACCATTTGCTTGGATTACTGGGGATTTCCCCGGTGACAATGATGTATACGGACTTTTCCGTAGTGGTTGGTCTGGTCTGTAACTTTATGCCGTTTATGATCATCCCGATTCATACATCCCTGAGCAAGATGGATAAATCCTTTATCGAGGCTGCCTATGACCTGGGGGCAAATAAATTCCAGACCTTCACAAAGGTTATCTGGAAATTGTCCATCCCCGGCGTGCTCAATGGAATCATGATGGTATTCCTGCTGTCTATTTCCACATTCGTTATTCCGAAACTTCTCGGAGGCGGACAGTACATGCTGATTGGTAACCTGATCGAATCTCAGTTTATCTCTGTTGGTGACTGGAATTTCGGAAGTGCGATTTCTCTGATTCTGGCTGTGCTCATTCTGATCTTTATGAGCCTGATGAAGAAGATGGATAAAGATGAATAAGGGAGGACGGCATGAAACGTAATAATAAATTTTTCTCAATGTTATATGTAGTACTCTGCCTTGCTTTCTTTTACCTGCCGATCCTGGTGACGATGATCTTTTCCTTTAACTCATCCAAGTCACTGACCAGATTTACAGGCTTTTCCCTGCGCTGGTATCAGGAACTTCTCGGTAACGGGGAAGTAATTAAGGCAGTTTATGTATCTGTTACCATTGCGATCATTGCGACCATTGTTTCTACAATACTTGGAACCATTACAGCGATCGGTTTATCCAAATCAAAGAAGGTAATCAAGGAACTGCTTTTGAATATTAATAATATCCCGATTCTGAATCCTGAGATCGTAACTGCCATCAGTCTGATGCTCTTGTTCTCTTCTCTGGGATTTCGAAAAGGATATCTGACTATGCTGCTGGCACATATTGCGTTCTGCACCCCGTATGTAATTACCAGCGTTTATCCGAAGGTAAGGGCTCTGGATCCGAATATGGCAAATGCTGCCATGGACCTTGGGGCAACACCTTTTCAGGCTCTGACAAAGGTTATCGTGCCCATGATCAAAGAGGGTATTTTCGCAGGCGCGCTGCTTGCATTTACCATGTCATTTGATGATTTCGTTATTTCCTATTTCGTATCAGGAAATGGTGTAAAGAATATCTCTATTGTTGTATATAATATGACAAAGCGTATCAATCCGACGATCAATGCTTTGTCAACCATCGTGATCGTAGTCATCATCGTGGTACTGCTTTTGTCCAATCTGCTTCCGAAGTTTAAGAATAAAGCCAGAAAGCTGAACAGGAAAGCAGTAAAAATTGTCTCTGTAGTTCTGGTTGTTGCCGTTACGGCAGGGCTGATCAAATGGGGATTCGTGGCGCAGTCCACTCATGTGCTGAAAGTTTACAATGCAGGAGAGTACATGGATCTTTCCCTGCTGGAGGATTTTGAAAAAGAATATGATTGTACCATCGTATACGAGACTTTTGAGTCAAATGAGATGATGTACACCAAGCTTTCAAGCGGTGAGACTTATGATGTGCTGATCCCGTCTGATTACATGATTGAGAGACTGATCAAAGAAGAATATCTGCAGGCACTTGACTGGAAAGAAATTCCGAATAAGAAAAATCTGCTGAATGATGTCATGAACCAGAGCTATGATCCGGGCAACCGTTATTCCTGTCCGTATTTCTGGGGAACAGTAGGAATCCTTTATGATAAGACAGTAGTAGATGAGGCTGATCTGAAAGATGGCTGGAATCTTCTGTGTAATCCGAAATATAAAGGAAATATTTACATGTATGATTCTGAGAGAGATTCCTTTATGATAGCATTAAAAGCACTTGGGTATTCCATGAATACTACAAATGAGTCTGAGATCGAGGAGGCTTATCAGTGGCTGATCGATCAGCGTGACACTATGGATCCGATCTATGCAGGCGATGATGTGATCGACAACATGATTTCAGGAAACAAAGCGCTGGCAGTTGTGTACTCCGGAGATGCATCTTACATTATCAGTGAAAACCCGAATCTGGACTACTTCACACCGGAACAGGGAACCAACAGATGGTATGATGCAATGGTTATCACAAAGGACTGTAGTGAAGTACAGCTTGCCCATGAATTTATCAATTTTATGATCAGTGATAAATCTGCTCTTTCCAATACGGAAGAAGTAGGGTATACTTCTACAGTGAAGAGTGCTTTTGAAACCATGAAGGAGGGGGACTATGCCGGAATCAGTTCTTATATTCCGGATACAACCAACCCGAATAACGAAATCTTTGCTTATCAGCAGCCAAAGATCAAGCAGAAATTTGCGGAACTCTGGACAAAAGTAAAAGCAAAGTAAAAAAGGATAGCCGCTGTCTGCCGATACGGTGGAAGGCGGACAGTGGCTGATACAGACAACAATGCAGAGCATAAGAAGGGAGATCATTTATGAAAAAAAGAGTACTTGCAGTAGTGATGTGTGCATTAATGGCAGGAACAGCATTCACCGGATTCAAGGATGCAGGAGATGATAAAGAACTTGTTCTCTTTACCTGGGAGGGAATGTTCCCGCAGGAAGTTCTGGATGATTTTGAAAAAGAGACAGGAGTTAAGGTTGTTTATTCAAACTTCGATACAGATGAAACCATGCTTGAGAAGCTTTCCATGGCAAAGGGCGGCGACTATGATATCGTGATCGCAGATGACTATATTCTGGAAACTGCGATCCAGGAAGGACTTGCAGAGAAGCTTGACAAGGATTCTCTGGAGAATATCGGGAATATCAACCCATTATATCAGGGACAGTTCTATGATCCAGATGACGAATACACAGTTCCTTACGGAGCAGGTATTCCGCTGATCGTTTACGATCCGGAGCAGGTGGATATTGATATCAAAGGATATAAAGACCTCTGGGATCCGTCTCTTGAGGACAGCATTGCACTGACTGCAAACTATCGTGTGATCAATGGTATCACTCAGCTTTCCATGGGCGAGAGCATGAATGAAGAGGACGTTGACGTGATCAAGAAGACAGGAGAAAAGCTTCTGGAACTTGCTCCGAATGTACGTCTGATCCAGGATGACAATACACAGAATGCACTTCTCAACGGAGAAGCAAGTGTTGCATTTCTTTATACCTCTCAGGTAACAGCTGCTCTGGCTGAGAATCCTGATCTGAAGGTGGTATATCCGGAAGAAGGACTTGGATTTGGTATTATGGGTATGTTTATTCCAAGTGAAGCGCCGGATAAAGATGCGGCATATTCTTTCATGGATTATATCATGCAGCCGGAGGTTGCAGCGAAATGCACAGACTATATCGGCTATTACAGCACAAATAAAGCAGCAGATGAGCTGGTAAATCCGGATCTGGTAGTTCCGGATGACGTTACAAAGGGCGAGATCGTCCAGAATGTAAGCCAGGACGCAGACGCACAGTATCAGAAGAACTGGACTGAATTTAAGGCTGCCTGCGACTAAGGGGTTAATCAACTAAGGAGTTAATATGGATGTTTACAAGGGAACCGGTGCCTTTTCCGGAATTGCCATCGGTAAGATACTGTATTATCATAAAAGCGAATATCAGATGCGCCAGTACGAAATCACAGATGTGAAAACAGAGCTGAATATTTTCCGGCAGGCGCGCACCAGAGTCATGGAACAGCTGGAGGATTTATATGAAAAAAACTGCATAATTCAGGGAACCCAGGCAGAGATTTTTCTCAGACAGAAGAATCTGCTGGAGGGAAAAAGCTTTCAACGTGCCATTGAGAGTGTCATACAGAGTGAAAAAGTAAATTCTGCCTATGCGGTAATGACTACAAGGGATGAGATGCTTAAGACTTTCAGAACTCTGGAAGAGCCTGCGATTAAAGAACGGCTGGATAATATGCGGGAGATTTCTGACCGCCTGATCGGTGAACTGGGAGGTATCTCTCCCAGGATAGATCTTGGGGATGAACCTGTGATCGTTGTGACGGAGAGTATCACTCCAACAGAACTGATGGAGATGGATAAGGATAAACTGATGGCTATTGTTACCCACCATGGTTCCGATATGTCTCATGCTGCCATTATGGCAAAAACAATGAATATACCGGCTCTGCTGGAAATTGACACAGATTCGGAGTGGGACGGACGGCAGGCTATTGTGGACGGATATACCGGAACTTTGTATATTGATCCGGATGAAGAGGTAAAAAAAGAATATGAGATCCGCAGGCAGGCTGATAAAGAAGAAAGGGAAGAACTTCTGAAATTAAGGAGAGAACCGGATATCACAAAAGATGGCAGGAAAATTGAAATCTATGCCAATATCGGAAATATGGATGACCTGAACAGTGTGCTGTATTACGGAGCTGCCGGGATTGGTCTTCTGCGCAGTGAATTCCAGTATCTTGGAAGAGAAAATTATCCTCGTGAAAATGAGCTGTTTCTTGCATACAAAAAGATTGCTGAGACCATGGGAGAAAAGCTCACTGTGATCCGTACGGCAGATCTCGGAGCAGACAAGCAGGCAGAATATCTGAATATCCCGGATGAGACAAATCCGATCATGGGGAACAGAGGAATCCGTCTCTGCCTTGACAGAAAAAGAATGTTCAAGGCACAGCTTCGGGCAATTTTCAGGGCGAGTGCCTATGGAAACCTGGCGCTGATGTATCCGATGATCAGTTCAGAAGAGGAAATGGATGAGATCGAAGAGATTATCCGGGAAGTAAAGAGCGGGCTGGACGAAAAAGGGATTCCGTACAAACATATTAAGACAGGAATCATGATCGAGACTCCGGCAGCAGTCATGATCAGCCGGGAGCTTGCCAGAAGAGTGGATTTCCTGAGTCTTGGAACCAATGACCTGAGTCAGTATACACTGGCGATGGACAGACAGAATCCGCTTCTGCGCAAGAAATATAATGACCATCACCCGGCAGTGCTGCGTATGATTCAAATGGTGATCGAAGCGGGACATGCAGAAAACAGACGTGTCTGTATCTGCGGGGAACTTGCTGCAGATACTGCCCTGACAGAAGAATTTCTGAGGATGGGTGTGGACTGTCTCTCTGTAGTGCCGGCATGTATTTTGCCGGTAAGAAAAGCACTGAGACAGGTGGATCTGTCCGGAGATGATAAAGGTGCGTGAATTTGGTGAAAAGTAAAGTGGTATTACTTCCCTGCCGGGAATATGATGAAGAAAAAATCTATATGCTGCTGAAACAGGGACTGGATTTTCTGGGTGGAGTGGAGACTCTGATTCCAAAGGATGCGAAGATCCTGCTGAAGCCGAATCTGCTGAAAAAAGCAGAGGTAGAGAAAGCAGTGATCACACATCCGGTTGTAGTAGGAGCTTTTGCGGGAATCCTGCGTGAAAGTAGGTATGAGAATATTGTGCTTGCGGATTCCTGCGGTCATGGAACCACTCAGGCAGTGATCCGCGGAACAGGAATGGATACTTATCTGGAGAAATATCATATTCCGGCTGTTGATTATTCTGAGGGCGTGAAAACTGCTTATCCGCAGGGAGCCCAGGCAAAGGAATTTATCCTGCCAAAAGAACTGTTGGAGCAGGACTGTGTGATTTCCCTGAGCAAGATGAAAACACATGCATTAGAACGTATCACCGGTGCGGTTAAGAACAGCTATGGGTTTATATATGGATTCCATAAAGCGAAGGGGCACACGCAGTACCCGAGTGCAGACAGCTTTGCCAGAATGCTTATTGATCTGAATAAATGTGTGGCACCGAAGCTGTATGTGATGGATGGGATTGTGGCCATGGAGGGCAACGGACCGGGTTCGGGAGATCCGGTTCCTATGAATGTACTGCTGATGTCCACCGATCCGGTTGCACTGGACAGTGTATTCAGCCGTCTGGTTTATCTGAAACCGGAGATGGTTCCGACGAACTATCATGGTGAGAAAATGGGACTTGGTACATGGAAAGAAGAGGAGATTACCCTTCTGACACCAGACGGGGAGATTTCCATGGCAGAGGCAGTGAAAAAATACGGAAATCCGGCTTTTAATGTAGACCGTACAGAAGTGCGAAAGAATATCTGGACAAGAATGGCGGGAGCGTTAAACATTTTTCAAAAAAAACCATATATAGAAGCTGATAAATGTGTCCGCTGCGGGATCTGTGTGCAGAGCTGTCCGGTTCCGGGGAAAGCCGTGGATTTCAGAAAAGGCAAAGGAAAGCCGCCGGTATATGATTACAGAAAGTGTATCCGCTGTTTCTGCTGCCAGGAGATGTGCCCGAAGAAGGCAATCAAAGTGAAGTAGATGAAAAGCAGATAATAAAAAGCGCAACTGTTTATAGAATTGCCATGGTATTTTCGCAGGATCAGGACAGAGGAAAGCCGGACAATTACCAAAAAGCACATAACAGAGGATGAGAATATCTCGGATTGAGACAGATTCTATCCTAAGTTATGTGCTTTTTTGAGTCATATCCCTCTTTAACCGAATCAGGAAAGTTCCCTGCTTTGGCTGCGAATATTCGTTATTCGTCTGACTATGGCTGTCGAAGATACAAAATCTATCTTCCGAGGCTTCTGCTTATCTCGCGGATGAATTCCGGAGTAGTACCACAGCATCCTCCGACAACAGACGCACCATTTTCAATCAGAACCTTCATATGTTCTGCAAAGCTTTTGGCGTCCATACTGTAAATGGCATTTCCCTGATCATCAATCGTCGGCATACCGGCATTAGGTTTGGCGATGACAGGAATGGATACGTTCTCTTTGATATTGCGGACAACGGATACCAGCTGGTCAGGTCCTACAGAACAGTTGATCCCAACTGCCACAGCACCTGCACCCTCAAGGGCAATCGCAGCCTCCACAGCATTTCCTCCGCTGAAAATGCTTCCGTCAGCTTCTACGGTCATTGTACACATTACAGGAAGAGAACTTACGGATGCAGCAGCATCCAGTGCGGCAAGTGTTTCCTCGATATTGATCATGGTTTCCGCAGCGATCAGATCAACACCTGCATCCTCAAGAATCTTAATCTGTTCACAGTATGTTTCATATGCCATCTCATAGGTGAGATCACCGGCAGGCTCCATCATCTTGCCTGTTGTGGTAATATCACCGGCAACATAGACCTTATGTCCTACTGCCTCTCTGGAAATATTTACAAGTGCATGGTTCATTTCCGCAAGCTTATCCTGCAGTCCGTGAAGTCCGAGACTGTAACGGTTTCCGCCGAAAGTAGGTGCGTATACGATCTGGCTTCCTGCTTCAACATAAGCCTTCTGCAGATTCTGCAGAACTTCTTTGTGCTCCATGATCCATGCTTCTGTACAGATTCCTCTTGGCATTCCGGCGGCCATAAGATTGGAACCGGTAGCACCGTCGAGCAGTACAACATCCTGTGTCAGCTTCTGAAATTCTTCTCTAGTCATGGAAATTTCCTCCTGTGTTTTTCTATGAAAGTCCTGAGTGGCTGCCATGAATCAGTCATGTCTGCATGGGTAAATTCGTGGATACCGGACAGGATGACTTTCATATACTGTGACATTATAGCACAGCTTTCAGGATAAATGGAGAAAATTAATAAATTTTTATTTCATATGATGCAGTAAAAATTTCATCCTTGTCCAGAGTGTTGATATATTTCTTTTCCGGAAGCTCGCCCTTAAATCCAAAATCATCACAGCGTCCCATCCATGGTTCCAGACATACAAAAGGAGAACCCGGGACGGACCAGATGCCAAAGCTTGGAAATCCATGACAGATCAGTTCCACATAAGGAGTTCCGTCAGGGAAAGCGATGCCGGCCTTTTCAATCTGGTCATCAAAAATAAGGGCATCTTTGTCAAACATGTGAGCATCAATAAGGCAGGAACCATTCTCAAGCTCCAGTGTATAAGCTTTATCTGCGACCGCGGTGCCTGATGACATGTCGATCAGCAGATAGGAGAGGGAATCCCGGCCGTCGAAAGTAAGATGATATTGCTCCTGGGAGCCAATTCCTCCGGCAGGTACATTGAATGCAGGATGGCCGCCAATTGTAAAATACATGGTTTCATCATTAAGGCTGATCACTTCCCAGCATACACTGACCTGGTTCTTCTCCAGAACATGCTTGATCTTCAGCTCAAAATCATATGGATAATTTTCTCTTGTGGCATCAGAAGATTTCAGCCTATGGGTGATGGAATCAGCAGTCATATCCACGCAGGTAAATTCGCTGTCCCTGGCAAACCCATGCTGACTGGAGGGATATTCGACTCCATTAATACGATAGTGATCCTCAAAATGACGTCCCACATTAGGGAAAAGAACCGGTGCGTGGCGTTTCCAGTAAGCCGGATCTGCCTGCCAGATCACTTCTCTGTTATGTACTTTATCAAAAATGCTGCAAAGCTCAGCACCATGATCGTCTACAGATACTCTAAGATAGTCGTTTTCAATTGTATGGATCATAAATGAATCCTCCTTGATCGATAAATATTGTGTAACTGTTCAGCAGGCAGTATCCTGCAAGATGGTCTGGCATGAATAAGCCAAAATGTCATCACCGAAGGTGATTTGAAATGCATTTTGGTTCGTAACTGCGAAGGTACCGAATAGTCACGGATATTGATGTCCGGCAATTTTCAAAAAGGTTTTGATTTATAGCAATCCTCTTAAATGCATTATTTTAGAGGATTACTATAAGTTGATGCCGGAATCAATCTGTTTATAAGTATAACACATGGACAGGATTAAATATAGTTATAAATACATAAAAACAAACTTGAAATATTGCGATAAAACGAAAAATACACGGATATAGTGACGAAATACAGGAATCATATGTGTAAAAACCACAATAAATGATTGACGAATAAAAAAATATTTGTTACAATTTACCTCAACGAGTCCTGCGGGACCAGAGCGTGTCTGAAAAATTGTGACGCACATCTTGCGTAAAGCATTTTTCAGACACACTCTAAGACATAATGAACAAAACGTGAAAACAAGGAGGTCATTGCTATGGCGAAAAAAAGAAATATCATTGTTGGACAATCAGGAGGACCTACTGCAGTAATCAATTCCAGTCTTGCCGGAGTTTATAAGAATGCCATTGAACGAGGATTTGACAAAGTATACGGAATGCTTCACGGCATTCAGGGACTGTTGGATGAACAGTATATTGATCTGTCAACACAGATTCATTCAGAACTGGATATCGAATTACTCAAGAGAACACCATCTGCATTTTTAGGTTCCTGTCGTTACAAGCTTCCTGAGATTCACGAAGATAAAGCAATTTATGAGAAGATTTTTGAGATCTTAAATAAACTGGATATCTATGCGTTTATCTACATTGGCGGAAATGATTCCATGGATACGATCAAGAAACTGTCTGATTATGCGATTCTCACAGGACAGACTCAGAAGTTCCTTGGTGTTCCGAAAACAATCGACAATGACCTGGCGCTGACAGACCATACACCCGGATTCGGAAGTGCTGCAAAATATATCGGCGCATCCACAAAAGAAGTGATCCGCGATGCACTGGGACTTACTTATAAGAAAAATATGATTACGATCATGGAGATCATGGGACGTAATGCCGGATGGCTTACAGGTGCCACAGCACTGGCAAAATCTGAGGACTGCGACGGACCGGATTTGATCTATCTGCCGGAAGTGCCTTTTGATGTTGAGAAATTCCTTGCAAAAGTAAAAGATCTTCTGAATAAAAAAGCATCTATTGTAATCGCAGTTTCCGAGGGAATCAAGCTGGCAGACGGAAGATATGTATGTGAGCTTGGAAGCGTGGGAGACTATGTGGATGCATTTGGACACAAACAGCTTCAGGGAACAGCCACTTATCTGGCAAACTTCCTGGCAGCGGAGTGCGGATGCAAGACAAGAGCTGTTGAACTTTCCACATTACAGAGAAGTGCTTCACACATGGCATCCAGAGTGGATATTGATGAAGCATTCATGGTAGGTGGTGCTGCAGTTAAAGCTGCAGATGAAGGTGACACAGGTAAGATGGTTGTTATCGACCGTGTTTCCGATGATCCCTACATGGCAGCTACAGGTATCTACGATGTACACAGAATCGCAAATGAGGAGAAACTTGTTCCGAGAGAATGGATGAATAAAGATGCTACAAACGTAACTAAGGATTTTGTAGACTATATTAAACCTCTGATCCAGGGAGATTATCAGCCTATTATGGTAAATGGTATGCCGAGACATCTGGTACTGAACATGAAAAAAGGCAGAAAGAAATAATTGATAAAAATTATAAACGGGCAGCCGGGCAGATCAACTTATCTGTTTTGCTTCCCGTTTTTTCCTGTTATAATGAGATGTGAGAGAAAAATACAGATAAAGACCAGAATAAAGGACTGAGAAAACCTTAACAATAATAAGAATAATAAAATAAATCACATTATGCAGAATGTATAAAAATTTTAGCTAATTTTAGCAGAATAACCTTGACGAAATGACACAAATTCTATAAAATAATTATGTGCGTATAAGAAACATATATTTACTTATGTGCGAAAGGAGTGGCTGTTCAGTTACTTCACAACAGAATGCTGAATAGTTACAAAAGAACAATAATTTAGGAGGAAAATGTAAAATGGCAAAATGGGTTTACATGTTTACAGAAGGTAACGCTAATATGAGAAACCTTCTGGGTGGTAAAGGTGCCAACCTTGCTGAAATGACAAACCTTGGTCTTCCTGTACCTCAGGGCTTCACAATCACAACAGAAGCTTGTACTCAGTACTATGAAGACGGAAGACAGATCAATGATGAGATTATGGCTCAGATCATGGAAGCAATCACCAAAATGGAAGGAGTTACCGGAAAGAAATTCGGTGACAAAGAAAATCCTCTGCTTGTTTCCGTTCGTTCTGGTGCGAGAGCTTCTATGCCAGGTATGATGGATACTATCCTGAACCTTGGTTTAAATGAAGACGTTGTTAACGTACTTGCTGAAAAATCCGGCAATGCTCGTTGGGCATGGGACTGCTATAGAAGATTCATCCAGATGTACTCTGACGTAGTTATGGAAGTCGGAAAGAAATATTTCGAAGAACTTATCGATAAGATGAAAGCTGACAGAGGTGTTAAGCTGGACGTTGAACTTACAGCAGAAGACCTTCATGAGTTAGCAGAACAGTTCAAAGCTGAATATAAAGCAAAAATCGGTGCTGATTTCCCAACTGATCCTAAGGAACAGTTAATGGGTGCTATCAAAGCCGTATTCCGTTCCTGGGACAACCCACGTGCGAACGTATATCGTCGTGACAACGATATCCCGTATTCCTGGGGTACAGCTGTTAACGTACAGATGATGGCATTCGGTAACATGGGTGATGACTGTGGTACAGGTGTTGCCTTCACACGTGACCCTGCTACAGGAGCTAACGGTCTGTTTGGTGAATTCCTTACAAATGCTCAGGGTGAAGACGTTGTTGCCGGTGTTCGTACACCTATGCACATCTCCGAAATGGAACAGAAATTCCCGGAAGCATTCGTACAGTTCAAACAGGTTTGCGAAACACTTGAAAAACACTACAGAGACATGCAGGATATGGAGTTTACTGTAGAGCATGGTAAACTGTATATGCTTCAGACACGTAATGGTAAGAGAACAGCTCAGGCTGCTTTAAAGATCGCTTGTGACCTTGTTGATGAGGGAATGAGAACAGAAGAAGAAGCTGTAGCTATGATCGACCCACGTAACCTTGATACTCTTCTTCACCCACAGTTTGATGCTGCTGCTCTGAAAGCTGCTACACCAATGGGTAAAGGCCTTGGCGCTTCTCCTGGAGCTGCTTGCGGTAAGATCGTATTCACAGCTGATGACGCTGTTGAATGGGCTGAAAGAGGAGAAAAAGTCGTACTTGTACGTCTTGAGACATCTCCGGAAGACATCACAGGTATGAAATCTGCTCAGGGTATCCTGACAGTTCGTGGTGGTATGACATCTCACGCAGCAGTTGTTGCCCGTGGTATGGGTGAGTGCTGTGTATCCGGATGTGGTGATATCGCTATGGACGAAGAAAACAAGAAATTTACACTTGCTGGTAAAGAATTCCACGAAGGAGACTTCATCTCCATCGATGGTACAACAGGTAACATCTACGACGGAATCATCCCGACTGTAGACGCTACAATCGCTGGTGAGTTCGGACGCATCATGGCTTGGGCTGACAAGTACAGAACAATGAAAGTTCGTACAAACGCAGATACTCCGGCTGATGCTAAGAAAGCTGTAGAGCTTGGTGCAGAAGGTATCGGTCTTTGCCGTACAGAGCATATGTTCTTCGGTGAGGGACGTATCGATGCATTCCGTGAAATGATCTGCTCCGAAACAGCAGAAGAGAGAGAAAAAGCTCTTGCAAAAGTTCTTCCATTCCAGCAGGATGACTTCAAAGGTCTCTTTGAAGCTCTGGAAGGTAACCCTGTTACTATCCGTTTCCTGGATCCGCCTCTTCATGAGTTCGTTCCTACAGATGAAGCTGACATCAAGAAACTTGCAGATGCTCAGGGCAAAACTGTAGAGCAGATCAAGACTATCATCGCTTCTCTTCATGAGTTCAACCCGATGATGGGACATCGTGGATGCCGTCTTGCTGTAACATATCCTGAAATTGCTAAGATGCAGACAACAGCAGTTATCCGCGCAGCAATCGAAGTTAAGAAAGCTCATCCGGACTGGACAATCAAACCGGAAATCATGATCCCACTTGTTGGTGATGTAAAAGAGCTTAAATATGTTAAGAAATTCGTAGTTGAGACAGCTGATGCTGAGATCAAAGCCGCTGGTTCTGACCTTCAGTATGAAGTTGGTACAATGATCGAGATCCCGAGAGCAGCTCTTACAGCTGACGAGATCGCTAAAGAAGCAGACTTCTTCTGCTTCGGTACAAACGACCTTACTCAGATGACATACGGCTTCTCCCGTGATGATGCAGGTAAATTCCTCAACGCATACTATGACGCTAAGATCTTCGAGAACGATCCATTTGCAAAACTGGATCAGGTTGGCGTTGGCAAGCTGATGAAGATGGCTATCGAACTCGGCAAACCGGTTAACCCGAACCTTCACGTAGGTATCTGCGGCGAGCATGGTGGAGATCCGTCTTCTGTAGAATTCTGCCACAAGATCGGTCTTAACTATGTATCCTGCTCACCATTCCGTGTACCGATCGCTCGTCTTGCAGCAGCACAGGCAGCTATCGCTGAGAAGAATGCATAATTAACATAATGTTAAGGGGCAACGCGAAATATCCTCTAAAGAGGTAAAATAGCCAACCAGCCCTAAAGTGTCCAAACGTAAAATTTGACCTTGGAGAATTGTAGAAATACAGTTCTTCAGGGTCTTTTTTGTTACATTACACAGCGGTATTCTTTTGTTTAACAACCGTAGCAAGAATTCCCTCACCTATAGGTGATGGGATGAATTGCACATTCGAGCATGTCTGCTCAAATTTATAAAAAATCACAAAACACTTGTTCTGACACAATAAATATATTATAATAGAGAGAAGAACAATATGCTCTTGGAATTTGGACGGTCGAAATAAGCAATAAGTGAGTGTACATAATGAGTTTAGATAATCATTCTCATTCAGTGTTTTTGTTTGATTCTGGTTATGAAATATGGCAGAAAGATGCTGGACGATAAGATGTCAGAGAGAACAAAAGAAATCTTTGAAATATAGCACCTGTTGAAACAATCCATCAGTATATAGAGAGTCAGGGTGAG